>JBEPXR010000317.1:0-3144 GCA_041641775.1 Desulfobia sp.
GGGCTATTCCCTGGAAGAGACGATCAGGTGCGCCTCGGAAAACGGCGCCGGATTTTTCGGCATGCGGGATCTGGGGATGCTGGCTGTCGGGCGGAGAGCAACTTTTCTGATCGCCCGGGGCACGGTGAAACAGCTCCCGAGAAAACTCTCCTACCTGGAGGGAATCTATATAGGCGGCGCACCCAGCCGTACATATCGAAAGAATCCTGTCAGGGTCGCTTAGGAGCCTGCCTGTCGCTATACTTATGTGTCAGCCCTAGCAATCCTGCGGATAAGGAAATCCTGTAGTTTATTGATGATTTCAAAAAAGGAACAAGAATGACGGAAGTGTTTGGTGTGCGAATTAATTATTGATGGAGGAGAGTGATGACGGTACTATCCTGGCTTACCCTTGTCGGTGTCTGCGCCGCAGGCGCCATGTCTCCGGGTCCGAGCCTTGCAGTCATTCTCCAGAACCGGGTGCAGCGCCGGCTTGGGGACGCCCTGGCGGCTAGCTGGGCCCATGCCGCGGGCATTTTTTTCTGGGCCCTGGCGGCAAGCACCACTCTGGGCACTGTATTTCATCATGTTCCAGCGCTGAAGACCTTCCTGACCCTGGCCGGCGCCGCATTTCTGGTCTACCTGGCAGCTGCATCCTGGAGGAGCCGGAGCAGCGGGAGCAGTGCTAAAACCACCGAACTGCCGGCAGCTTGGCTCAGCGGGCTGAGCATCTCCTTTCTTAATCCAAAGATCTTTATCTTTTTTACTGCGGTGTTCTCGCAGTTCGTTCCGGAAGGGGCAAGAGCCGTTACCTTACTGGGGTTTGCGACAGTCGCCGGGCTGGTGGATGGAGCGTGGTACAGTTTCGTCTCCATATTTGTTGGCCGCATCGGACTCGCCAGAAGCCTCAACCGCCACAGCCTCCTGCTTGACCGGATTTCAGGCGCTCTTTATCTGCTCGTGGCCGCCTACTCTTTAGGTCAGGTCGCCGGCTTGACGGCGTAACTGATTTGGTGACGGTTAAATGTCAGCAAGGCGGAAGACTTTTCAGGATGGAGAGGGTAATTTATAAATTTGTTTAGAAAACAGGTGCATCCGACATGAATACTGAGGATCAGGCGAATATTATCATAGGCAACGCCATACGGCTTGCCCGGGAAACTGATTGCGATAAGGTTTTCCTTTTCCTGAACAGCGAACAGGCATGTGAGATTTTAAGTGATACGGCCCTGAAAGATGAAGCGATCGTGCTGGTAATCCCCAAGGATCAGGAAATCCCGGGGTGTCTTCCGGGCGATAAGACTGTCATTCATACCTGGTCCGGCAATCAGAGCCGTTTTTCCCGGATCAAGTACGCCTTCATGCAGGCGGTTTTCCAAGATGTCATTCAGCCTGACAGCCGGGTTGTCTGTGTTCTGGGTCCCTGGGGAAGTGACCATCTTGATACCATCACCGTTCACGATCTCGCCCTTTCCTGGAGCGAGGATTTTCCTTTTGACCCTCGTTCACTGATTAAAAGAGAATTTTTCCAGACAGCCATTGCTGTAATTGATATCGCCCTTGACATAGGGGCTCTGGGAAGAGAAGGTAAATCCGTCGGGACCTCTTTTATTGTCGGCAATGTAGACCAGATCATGGCTTCATCCCACCAGGCGATTTTTAATCCCTTCAAGGGCTATCCCCCGGAAAGTCGTGAATTGAGTTCTCCGGAGGTCGTGGAAAGTATAAAAGAGCTGGCCCAGCTTGACGGCGCCTTTGTCGTTTCAGGCAGCGGTGTGGTTGAAGCAGCCGGCCGCCATCTCGATGCCGTCAGCTCCATGACCAGACAGCTGAAAGGCTTCGGCTCCCGTCATCGGGCGGCGGCAAGTATCACGATACACTGCGACGCCATAGCTGTCGTGGTTTCTGAAAGTACCGGCAGGGTGACAATATTTGATGACGGCAGAATCATTGCCGTACTCGATCCAGTAATCAGTCCAAGGGTGGTGTAGTTTCTGACTGCCGGGAAAGTCCTGTTTGCCTTCATCTCAGCACTTCTCCAGGAGGCAGATATGGATGGAAAGTCCTGCCCCGAAAGCCAGCATGACGCATCTGGAGCCGGTGGAAATTTCCCTGCTGTCTATTTCGTTAAAAACAAAGAGAACTGTGGGTGAGGAGAGATTGCCGTACTCGGAGAGGATTTTTCTTGAAGGGGCAACCTGTTCATCGTCCAGGCCCAGTTCCTTCTGCAGGATGGCAATGATTTTCTCACCACCAGTATGCAGGGCCCAGTGCTCGATATCAGCTGGTGACAGGTCCTGCTGCCGTAAAAAGTCTTCAACGAATGGAGGAACCCTTTCTCCAATGAGCTTAGGAAGTGTGGTGGAAAGCTGGTTAAAGAGCTGTCCCTGCCTGTGAGTGTACCGGATGGCTTCCCGGCTGCCGGGATCATGCCGACTGGCAGAAGAAAGGATCTTCCAGCCGTCAGGGACGGGGCCGACCACGGCGGCAGCCGCACCGTCCCCGAACAGGGTGTTTGAAAGAAGCAGGCTCAGTTCGTCTCCCATTTGAAAGGTGGCGCTGCAGATTTCCACGGCCGCGCAGAGCACCACCCCGTCTGTTTGACCGGCCAGGAGGGATGCCATCTGCAGGTTGGGAAGCGCCCCGCCACAGCCGCTTCCTACCAGGTCGTAAGCGGGTATGTCTTTCGGAAGGTCAAGACGCTCCATGAGGTAGGAGGAAAGTCCAGGGCATAAATAGCCCGTGCATGTATTGACTACCAGGCCTGCCACTTCCCCCATTGCCAGGTCTGCACGTGACACAGCCTCACTGATCGCCTCGGATGCCAGTTCCACAGCATATTTTCTGAAGCGCTCGATGCGCTGATCCGGCTCTTCCCGGAGCAGACAGCGGGGGTCGTCAAAGGCGAAATGGCGTTTCTTGATGCTTGAACCGGAAAAGAACCGTTTCAGGATGGTGTTGCCTCTCCTGGAGAGCGATGGGCCGTAGTGCTCCTGCAGGAAGGCAAGTCCTTCTTTTTGAGTCAGTCTGCGGGCAGGAACTGCAATGGCGGGGGTATCAAGATAAGTTTCCTTTGCTGCGGCGAAATTCATCAGGCTTCCATCCCCATCATTCTCAGGCCCCGCCTGATTTTCCTGCTGTGTTTCCAGAGGGGCGGTCGTAAAC
>JBEPXR010000318.1:0-3117 GCA_041641775.1 Desulfobia sp.
ACACGTCGTGGCCCGGTTTTTTTTACTCCTCCTCCAAAAGCATCAACAAGGCTTAACCGGCACCTTCTTTTTACTTAATCTTCCTGGGCTTGGTAGGGGTTAACTCTCCGGGCTTCTTATCGGCTATCTTTGGCCAATTATGCTCGGAGATGTCAAGGTAGTGCGGAATCTTCTCATTCCAGGTCATATAGACATCACCGTTGAGATTGAGGTAGAGTTTCCCCTCATGTATTGTCCAGTAATAGGGGTCACCGTCGAACTTGGCCCCTTCAGCCACGCCGAAGGCACAATACCCTCCGTACCGGGGGGCATATTTTTCCGGATTCTCCTTAAACCGCTTCATATTCTCCAAACTGCTGAAGCGGTAGGTAGCATCCTCATATTCCATGGAATACGAAGAGGAGCCCTTGACCGGTCGATGCTCGGTAAAATAGGCCACCACATCGTAGCCATGTACTGCCAGTCCACTCCCCTTTATGGTAACTCCAAGAGAGGTGTTTGTTTCAGGCCCTGCCCAGGCTGAAGGGACCAGCAATAAAAGGCTCAATACTGCTGTCTGAAAGATATTTCGTACATTCATGGCGGCTCTCCTGTTGTTATCATTTTGTCTCTTTTCTCATTTGCCCTCTTTTTATTTCAACCGCTTCTCACTTTTTTCCATGGTACCTTCATTATATTAAAACAGAATGGCTGAGTAAATTCTTTTAACGGCCGGACTCTTTCCAGGAAACGGAGGGAGAACAGGTAATCCGGCCCGGGGAACTCTTCTCAACCAGCGGTGAGTGCGGCGCTATCCCCGATGCGGCAACCGAGCCGGTACATCTTGATAGGAGGCTGAGAAAACTGCGGGATGTGGATCAGGTGAATGATTATTCCGCTATCTGCCGCCCTTCCAATACCTCGCGTATTGCAACGGCCAAATCCTCCCTGCTGACCGGTTTGGTGATGAAACGATCGATTCCGATGCCTCTCGCCTCTTCTTCCGAAAGCGTGGAACTGTAGCCGCTGCAGACGATGATGGGCAGATCCGGCCTGATCTTCAGTATCTCCCTGGCCAGTTCTTCTCCGGTTATGCCGGGCATGGTCTGGTCAGTGAGGACGAGATCAATGTCCTCGGAGTATTTTTCGAAAACTTCGAGCGCCTTCCTGCTCTCGGTCAGGGAGATTACACTATAGCCGAGTCGCTCCAGCATGGACATGTATACCTTTACAACACTCTCCTCATCATCCACGACCAGGATCCGTTCACTCCCCCGGGGAATAGATTTTTTAATCCGGTGTTTCTCCTGCCCTGCCCTTTCTTCCAGAACGGGAAAATAGACAGACATTGCCGTGCCCTTGCCCGGCACACTCTCAACGTCCACGAATCCGCCGTAATCCTTGACTATGGAATAAACCAGCGCCAGTCCCATGCCGCTTCCCCTGCCGGCTTCCTTGGTGGTGAAGTAAGGTTCAAAAATCCTCTCCATGGTCCTGTCGTCCATCCCGCTGCCTGTATCACTGACAACCAGCTCAACAAAGGGTTTCTCGTCTCCCCCGGAATTTACTGCCGGATCGGTCAGATGCACCCGGCTTAATCTGACGGTCAACACGCCTTTTTCATTCTCCATGGCATGAAGGGCATTCGTGCAAAGATTTACAAGAATCTGATGCAGGTTGGTTGGGTCAGCCGCTATCGAACCAGATTCGGAATCTACCTCTTCCCTGATTTCGATCGTACTCGGCAGGGAGGCATGCATGAGCTTCATTGCCTCCTTTATTATGGTGGATGGCTGAATGGCCTGTCTTTCTTCGTCATGCTTCCGGCTGAAGGTGAGAATCTGCCTGACCAGTTCACTGGCCCTGTTTCCGGCCTTGATGACCTGGTCCACATATTCGACGGCAATACTCTCACTCGGGACGTTTTCCCTGGTCATCTCGGCATAGCCGAGGAGGGCAAAGAGGATGTTATTGAAGTCATGGGCGATCCCCCCGGCCAGGGTGCCCATGGCCTCCATTTTGTGGGCCTGGAAAAGATCTTCCTGCAGTTTCTTCTGTTCCGTAATGTCCTTGGCTACATGAATAATGTATTCCAGGACGCCGTTTTCATCCTGAACAGAGGAAGAGGTTACTTCAAAGATTTTCCTCAGGTCCTCATGCTCAATGGTTGCATGATGCACCGCTTTATCTTCAAGGGTCTCCAACACCGGACAGCAGGGACAGGTTTCATCCCTGCCACGGAAAAGCTCATAGCACTTTTTGCCTATTATATCTCGGTAGTCTTTTCCCAGGATCTTGCAGGTGGTCTTATTAGCCCTCATGATATGCATATCCCTGTCCTGAATCGTAATAATGTCGTTGATTGCATCGAAAGAACGCTCCCATTCATCCTTGGCCTTCTTCAGTTCTGCCTGGGACTTCTTCTTCTCGGTGATATTCAGGACTGTAAAGACCATACCGGCGTGCAGGTTGTCGGCATCAAGGGGAGTGGAGCTCAACAGGATATCGACGAGGGTTCCGTCCTTCCTCTGCCAGGTTGCTTCAACTGTGCCAGTGCCGTGACTCCTGATCTGCCTGTACTTCTCCTTTCCAACAAAATCATAATCTTCTCTGCTCGGATAGAGGATCAGGGAACTGCGACCCATTAACTCGTCGGGTGTGTAACCGGTGATCTCGCAAACTTTATCATTCGCCCACTTGATAACTCTGTCAACCACCATGCCGATACCAACCGGAGCCGACCTGAAAATGCTCTGCAGGAGAAATTCGTTCTCCCGCATGGACTTCTCCACCATTTTTCTCCGGGTGATATCGGCAATCATTCCCCGGATGCCGCAGACTCTGCCCTCGCCATAGATGGGACCGCTGGATATCATTGCCTCAATTATCGAACCGTCCTTTCTGTGGAGCCGGTATTCGTTATTATGCAGCGTGTTACCCCGCAGAACTCGGCCGATATTGTGCCGGGCACGCTCCTTGTCAACCGGAGCGACTAAGTCCAGGACATTGAGTCCCTGCGCGAGTTCAGCCTCTTCGTAGCCGAAGGTCTGCATGGCGTGCTTATTGGCAAAGACGAGATTACCGTCAGTATCCGTTTCAAATATAGTCTGCGGCAACAGCTGGGTAAGTTCGCGGTAC
>JBEPXR010000319.1:0-3116 GCA_041641775.1 Desulfobia sp.
TGGAGTTTTGCCGTTTATTGCCTGGTTTGATATCTTAATCGTGGAATTGGGACGGACTGGTTCAGATCAGCTCAAGCTCTTCATTTTCCAGGAGCTCAACAGCATGTTCAATCGAAACCGCATAGGAAACATCCGTTTTTATGGGAGCCTCGGCGATTTCTTTTAAATGTTCGGGAAGAAGTTCCTGGGGTTCAAAGCGACCACTGACAATTCCCACTATCCTGCCATCATGAACATTGATCAGGGGGCCGCCATGGCTGCCGTCGTGGACCATGGTATCGAAAAGGAAGATCATTGTGTCCTTGTTCGAGAGTATTTTGGCTGAGATCACCGCCTGTTTGATCAGCTGGTTGTAAATGTGGTAATAGCCGAAGGGAAAACCCAGGCAGGCGACACTGTTGCCTATGGAAACTTCCCTGGGAGCTCCCAGAACGTGTTCCGGCATGGTAACGGGAATCTCTTCCTCGAATTTGAGAAGGGCAAGATCGCGTTTCCGGTCTACCTGCCTGATGGAAACCTTGATCGGCGAGACGTTTTCAGTCCGGGCCGGAGTAAAATCCTTGGTCTGCTCCACTGGGACCACCATGTACTCCTTATTGCCGGTGAGGAGATGGGCCGCGGTTAAGAGATAGCCAGCGGGATGAATAAGGAACGCTGTGCCCCGGAAGGCCACCTCATCCTCCTCCCGGTGAAACAGCATCATGCAGGCACCCTTGTATTGAAAATAGATCTCCTGATGCATAATAATCTCCTCTGTTGCTTTCTGTGTCTAAGCTGGTAGAGATTGTCCTTGTCACTCTGAAAATATATCCTACCGGGAACGTGGAGTATGATCTTTATCTGAGCCGGCTTTCCACTTCCTCAGGATTGGCCCGCATCCATCGCAGTGCCATTTCATATGGGAACCGACCTTCACTTTCCTGGATCCAGAGCATGATCTGGCCGATGTCCTCAGGCTCCCAGGAAAAGTTGTCCAGAATTCGGTACGCTTCGGTCATCTTTTTTTCCAGATCCCGGCGGACCATGGTGCTTATATGGCCCGGGGAGCCGAAAATATTCTTGGGATCATCCAGGAATCTGAGGTTCCAGCGGCAAAACTCCAGTGCAGGCAGATGAAGACCACTGCAGTGGCGGCAGTCAGGAAACGGCTGATTGTCGACATGGCTCTCTCTCCTTCTGCAACAATTTATCAAACTCCAGCTTGTCAGCTGCGACGCCTTGTATTTGTTACACTACTGGAAAAGAGAAGTCCATATTTCACCACAATCTCTTCCGGCCGAACGTTTTGTCCAGGGGAGGCCTGGTCTTAACTTTGAACTCTTTGATCTCCCTCTGCCCTATGGAAAATTCAGTAGGAGAAGTATATGCTTCCAGTCCGCGGTAGAGTGCCAGGCACATAAACAACAGGATCACGGCAAAAGGCAGACCTGTAGTGACGGTCGCGGTCTGGAGGGCGATAAGGCCTCCGCCCATGAGCAGTGAGGCGGCAACCGCGCCTTCCATGATGGCCCAGAACAGCCGGGAAAGCACGGGAGGATTGGGATTGCCGCCTGAAGTTATTATGTCGATTACCATGGAGCCGGAATCGGACGAAGTTACGAAAAAGGTGATAATCACCACGATTGACAGACTCGACGTAATGGTGTTCAGGGGGAAGTTTTCCAGCATGATGAAGAGGGATACCGGAATATTTTCCTGTACCGCTTTGGCCAGATCGCTTGCGCCGAACATTTCGATAAAGAGGGCGGTGTTGCCGAAAATGGTGACCCAGAGGAAGGTGATGAACGTGGGAACCAGCAATACACCCAGGATGAACTGCCTGATAGTGCGGCCAAAGGAAACACGGGCTATGAACATGCCCACAAAAGGAGACCAGGATATCCACCAGGACCAGTAGAATATGGTCCAGCCATGCTGCCATTCCGTATGTTCATAAGTCTCGTTCCAGGTGCTGAGCTGAGGGAGATGCTGAATGTAGTAACCGATATTTTCCAGAACGGCGTTCAGGATAAACAGGGTAGGTCCGACCAGGAGAACGAAGAGGGCGAGAAGACCGGCAAAAGTAATGTTTAGTTCGCTGAGGCGCCGGATGCCTTTATCGAGCCCTTTGACAACCGACCAGGTAGCCACAAGGGTGATACAGAAGATCAGAATAACCTGGATTTTTGCGGACTGACCGATGCCCAGGAGATAATCAAGCCCGGCATTGACCTGTTGCACTCCAAGCCCCAGAGAGGTAGCAACTCCGAACAGGGTAGCCACGGTTGCCAGTATGTCGATAGTATTGCCTATCCATCCGTAGATTCGCTCTCCGAAAAGGGGATAGAAGGCGGTTCGGATCGACATGGGCAACCCCTTGTTGAAGGCGAAAAAAGAAAGGCTAAGGCCGACCAGGCAGTAGATTGACCATGGGTGCAGTCCCCAGTGGAGAAAGGTGATGTCTAATGCTTTTCTGGCCGCTTCGGTCGTCCCGGGTTCTGTCAGGGGATTGGCCACATAGTGGAACATAGGCTCCGCCACCCCGTAAAAGAGGAGGCCTATACCCATGCCTGCCGAAAAGAGCATGGCAAACCAGCCCTTGGTGGTAAATTCCGGGACGGCGTCTGGACCGCCTATTCTGATCTGACCGAAACGTCCAAACAGCAGGATAAGAATGAAGACCAGAACTATGTTGACTGTCCAGATGAAGAACCAGCCCGTATAATTTGACATGGCATCCTGAAGAAGCTGGAAAGTATTGCCCAGATATTTTTCAAAGGTGATGGTGGCAATGACGAAGAGGATTATCAGGCCTGCGGAGGTAAAAAAGACCTGGGGGTGGACGTCAAGATGAAACCAGCTTTCCTTGGGCTGCCTGTCTGGTCGCTTTTCTCTTTTTTCGGGCATAGTGGTTTCCGTTGGTTATACGGCTGATCAACAGGCTATCTTCATCGCTTGGATCCCAGTTGATGTGACCGGATCTCGATAACAATTGGTATAAGTTAGCATTGGACAAACGGTTATCTGCTACATAGGATATAACAATATGGAGAAAGAAGTAAAGCCCGAACCCGGAAACCGAAACGGGAGGGGTAACTGCTAACCTGGACTTTTTTAGGATAGAATATGGCAAAAAG
>JBEPXR010000320.1:0-3087 GCA_041641775.1 Desulfobia sp.
TGAAAGATAATTTCTATTTTTTCAGTCGAAATTTATTTTCTGGCATGGTTTTTCCTCTATATGGAAATGAGGATGGAAATCGATGAACTCTCTAACTATAGCAATCAGACAGAGATGAGCCCTCTGCAAATAAAGGTGTCAAGTTATCTGGTCGGCAAAGCAGCAACCAGGTTTTTTACAGTCCCGGAGAGGTTTTGTGGCAACTGAGGCAACGATTGAAGAGCGTATAATCACTCAGGGTGGGGCCATTCTGGTCGTTGATGACAGCAAAACCATACGGTTGCTGCTGGATCGGATACTCAAATATTATTCCTTTGCATGTGATTTTGCCTGCAACGGCGAAGAGGCTATCGCCAGATGGAATCTCATTTCATTCGACCTGATATTGATGGATCTGAACATGCCGGTCATGGATGGTCTGTCCGCAGCACGTATCATCCGCCGTAAAGAAATTGAGGAGGAGAGAGAATATACACCCATAGTAGCCATAACGGGACAGGATGTGGAAACAGCATTACAGCAGTCACTTGATTCTGGCATGGATGCCCTTATTTCCAAGCCATTTACCAAGTACGAACTGCTGGTGACTATTTCCTCGATAATTGAAGCTTACCATGACATTTCAACAGACCGGCAAAACGGTAATTTTTCGTCACGTCCATTGTAAAACTGCGTGTCTGACTGGAACCTGGAAGCCAGGGAACTGATGTCCGGAGAAAAGTTGAAAGTCTTGATTCTTACGTTCATTTCATTCCATGAGAAAACTCTGGTGATCTGTGCCCCAAGGGTTTAAAAGAGCGTGAATAATTAACATGAACCATGGTGGGATCTCGATATGGACAAAACGGTTTTGATCGAAGAAGATGTTCAGGGGATACAGAAAATTCTGAATTCAACCCTCGGGCACAAGGGGTATAAGGTGGTTGAGTCGGCCAGGTGGGAAGGAACTGTTGAACTGGCCAGAAAGCTTAAGCCAAATTTAATTTTCCTGGATACCCAGCTTCCTCTTGGTCAGGAAACGGTCAGGATCCTTAAAGCAGACAAAGAGACAAAACATATTCCTGTCTGGGCCTTTACCTCCAATTATCTGCCGGCGGACAAAGAAAAATATCTCGACTCCGGCTGTGAATTTTACCTTATGAAACCAGTGGGTATTGCGAATTTGCTGCACATTCTGCGTTTGATAGACGAACGCTTCCAATCGTACTGTTAATTCTACCTGAAAAAAACAATCCTGCCTCCTTCTTCAACCCATTTTCCCCTTCACTTTATAAGCTGACCTGCCGGAGCAGGAATAAACTTTGAGAGAAAAGCTCCTGTTATGATTCCCGCTGGATTTTCCCGAGATGCTTTTGTAGGATAGACTCAAGACAGTATGGTATATTTTTTGATCAATTGTAACCAGGGAGAGACAAAATGATGAGAGGGACGAAAAAAATGATCAGAATCCAGGAACTTGTCACTTGCTGTTTTGTGCTTGCACTGCTTGCCCTTTCCTGCGGTGTTTCATGGGCTGAGGAGGAATCCGCGCTCACAGGAATAGCCATCAAGAAAAACATCCGGGTCGTATATCAGATCAAGACCGATGACTGGAAAGAAGGGATTGGCAGTGGTCTGCACTATGTCCGAAAACTTGTCAATGCTTATGACAAAATGGAAGTAGAGCAAAAAGATCGAGCCGTTCATGCTGTTTTTCATGGTGATGCCGGCTATTGGATGCTGAAGGACAAATCATACAGTGAATTTAAAAATACCCAGGAGGGAAATCCCAACAAACATATCATAAAAGAGCTGGTCGATCGAGGGGTCAGCATCGAAATCTGTGCTCAGACCATGAAAAGTCATGATTGGAAGGCCGATGATATCCATTCGGACGTACAGATAGTTATCGGTGCCTACCCTCGGATCATAGACCTTCAACTTCAGGGATTTGCCTATATCCGCTTCTAAAGGGTAATAATGGGACTGGACAGTCCTTGGAGGAAAACGGTTGTGGCCTGCCCGGCTTATATTTTGTCTATAGAAAGGGGGAATCTTGTGACCGATTCGTTCTGGAGACAGGAGTCGGCAGGCCAAAAGAATTTACCGGCGGAGAGAAGTTGCCTGCTGGTAGCGCTTCCGTTACCGGATATTTTCCGTGCCCTCAATATCGTTGTTCTTCTGCCCGCTTTCATCTGCTTCCTTTTGGGGCTGCTTGTTGCGGTCGGGAGACCACTGTTTTTTCACCCGTTCGATGTTATCACGGTGGGTAATGATGACCACTTCATCCCCCTTTTTCAAAGCACTGGTTTCATCAGCCACCCGAAACTGGCCTTCACGATAGTAGCAGACCACTCTCACCGAAGCTGGAAAACTTAGATCTGCAACTTCATTTTCTTCATCTTCGCCTATTATAAAGGAATAGAATCTGGCATCCCCCCTGACCATGCTGGTCAGTTCCTGGATACCGCGTCCCTCTACGAGATCGGTCAGGTACCTGCTTATGGTCAAAGTGGGGATGATGGTATTTTCCAGTCCGAGTTCTCTGCAGATGTGAGTGAGACCTGAATCGTCTATTTTGGTTATGACTTTTGTATAACCGAGGGACCGACCAACCAGACTGGCAATGATGTTTATCTGATCGCTTTCGGTAATGCAGAAAAGAAAATCAGTATCTTCGGCCCCGGCTTCTTTGAGAATATCAGGAGTGCTGCCGTCCCCGTGGATGAATCCGCAATCGATTGTATCCGAAAAAGAGTCAATTTTTTCCTTGTCTCTTTCAATGATAATAACCTCATGGTTCTGCTTGAGCAGTTCCCCGGCAGTTGCCAGGGCCTCCCTGCCGGCGCCAACGAAAACTATCCTCATATTACATCCTCCTCCCCAGCCAGGTGCGGGGATAAAAAAGTATTAACAGGGCAATGATTTCAAGTCGGCCCATTAGCATATCGGTGCAAAGAACTATTTTTAAAAAATCCGGAAGTCCGGACGAAGTAATCCCGGTTGACAGACCCACAGTACCTGTGGCCGACACGACTTCGAAGAGTGAATTGAGGGGATCGTAGCCCATTATGACAAAGGGCAGCCAGGAGATAAAAATAGTCATCA
>JBEPXR010000321.1:0-3079 GCA_041641775.1 Desulfobia sp.
TGGACAAAGCCAGGCGCCTGATCAGTTCCGGGGTTGAAAGATCTTCTCCGTCTGAAACCATAAAGGTGTTGTTTCCGGCCTTCGGATGCTCCAGACAGAGAGTAATAAAGTCTACGATATTATCAAGGCCCACCAGGCTGCGGCTGTTGTCAAGGCCGGCGAAAGGCAGCGGAATACCTCTTTTTATCCAGTTGAGCAGGCGCAGAAAATTACCCTTGACGCCTGGACCGTAGACCAGGGGAGGTCTGATGATGACGGTATCCAGGCCCGTTTGCCCTGAAATCTCCCGGAGACGCTGTTCCGCCTCCAGCTTGGAAATACTGTACAGGTCAGGTGGATTCGGAACGTCACTTTCCCGGAGAGGATGAGTCAGGCTACGGCTGCCGAGAACCTTGGCTGTACTGAGAAAGATAAATCTCTTCACACCTGCTGCCGCCGCCTGCCTGGCCAGATTATCCGTTCCTTCAACATTGGTCGACCACATCTCCTGTTTTTGATCTTCGGTCAATTTATCACTGGCAGTAGCCGCGGCCAGGTGGATTACACAGTCGATGTCGGTGAACAGATCTGTCCGGTTTGTGGAAACTCCGATCTCTCCTGTTACACAGTTTTCGCTCAAGGACCGGTTTTTTTCACGCACCAGGGCCGTAACGCGGCAGCCCTTTTCAGTCAGATGGTTACTGAGTTTCCGGCCGATAAAGCCGCTGGCTCCGGTGACCAGTATTGTTTTTTTACTCGTATTCGTCTTCAAGCTTTTTCTGTCCAGAAGAGAATCAATTAAAACACCTTCCAGCCATATTCCCTGAAGAAGATTGAACCTGATTTCACGAACATCATGATATGTCGCAGACCCTTTCTCCCTGCCTCACCACCAAAGTGAACTATTTTAACCTCGGGAACGTAAGCCAGCCTGGAAACTCGGGCCAGTCTGAGGGAAAGATCAAAATCTTCAAAATAGAGAAAGTATTTAGAAGAAAATCTGCCTGCTTCATCGATTTTGTTCCGCCTGAGAAACATGAAACAGCCACTTATGATTCGAACGGGTATAATGGCCTCATTTTTCGAGCAGAGATCACGCATTTCATAACGGGACAGTCGATTTTTGAACATGTTTTGAAGTGGAGGCGGCATCAGTCCCCGTAAAAAGAGATCCAGGACAGAGGGAAATCTTTTGCATAAAAACTGTTGTTCTCCGGAACCGTTTTCAGCATAGGGGCTGAGTGCACCGACTTCCGGATTTTGCGTCATGAATTTAAGACATTCAGTTATGCTTTCTTCCTTCAGAATCACATCGGGATTCATAACCAGATGAAAGTAAGACCGGGATTTCGAAAGCGCCAGATTATGAGCGGCTCCGAAACCTATGTTGCCATGACCGGAAATAACCGATGAGGTTATCAGTGATGAAACAGGCGAAAATATCGATCCCGTGACCTCCAATAATCCGGATTTCCATTGGTTTCCAGGTCCGTTGTCAATAATGAGAAAATTAACGTTCTCCAGTAAGTCCCGGTCACAGGCGTGTTGAACCGCTTTCCTAAAGCTGTCCAATACGGAATACAACAGTTCCATGGAAGGAGCATAAGTGACTATGGAGACAGACAGGGAATACATGTTAAGTTTTGAATATCTCTCATCTATAAAATGAATTATCTCAACTACATTCAATTAGCCCTGAAAATATCATAATTACCCTGGAACACCACCATTATCTTGAGTGCCGATATGGTTAACTGAATGAAGAAAGTCAAGTTGTCATTCTATCTCTTATAGTCTATATTGTGGTCTTTTTATAATTGCGGGACCAGATCATTAGATTTTTATAATCGAATGGAAGGTCTTACTCACAGTTAAAAAATAAAAGCTATTGCTCCTCTTTTGAGTTTTAACCGGACGCAGACGGGGTGAAAAAACCTTCGAAGTCAGGAGGAAGGGGATTCATGGAGAGTGGCTGAATTTCTTTGGGATAAAGATAGAGCAGGGGAACATGGCGGGAGAGATGCTGGAAAACTTAGGCTACACGAAGGATGAAAAAATCAGTCATCTTTATCTCCAGGTAAAATATAGGAGGTTCTTTGGTTAAACGGTTAGCTTTCTCGTTGCTTCCTTCTAACTGGCTGTCCTTAAATCCTAAAGAATTAGGGCAGACCATTTTGGAAATACGCAAGGCCCTTAAGTCCTGGCCGGGATGGCTGAGCGTCGGCTGGCAGCAGTTCATCTACCAGCACAGAAGAGCCGTGATCGGGCCTTTCTGGCAGACGATAAATGCGGCGGTCTGGGCCCTCGGGATCGGCATTATTTTTAAAGGGGCTCTCCACGGCGGTGATCCATCTTCAATGGCCTACATAGCTTCGGGCATAGTTATCTGGAATTTTATTATTAACTGCCTGGTCGGCGGGGCCAACGTCTTTAACGTTAATGCCAACTTTATCCTGAATTTACGGATCCCCCTGCTTACCCACACCATGCGACTCATAGTTGTTGCCCTGGCCAGGATCCTCTTTCAGTGTGTTTTCCTGGTTCCCGTTCTTTATATATGGGGAAACGGGGTCAATTTGAACACCCTTCTGGTCGTTCCCGGCATACTGGTACTGGTCATGACCAGTATGCTCATTGTCCCGATAATGGGTATCATCGGGGCAAGGTTCCGGGATTTTTCCTTTGCGGTTCAAGCAGGAGTCAGGTTTCTATTTTTTGCCAGTCCGGTCTTCTGGAAGCCTGACATTCTGGGTACCAGGGGGTATCTGGCCCACTACAATCCGGTAACCCATTACCTGGCCATTGTCCGTGAACCGCTCCTGGGCAATTCGGCTTCCCTCTTCTCCTGGTCGATGGTCTCAGTGATCACCCTGGCCTCGGCTTTTCTTTTCTTCCTTCTGTTCCACAGGACCAGAAATTCTATTGCCTACTGGTTATAACGGAATGCATAAAATTGAGGCCCGAAATCTCGTAGTGGACATTCCTGTTCAAGGCCGACTGGCGGAAAGCCGGGCCAAAGGGAGTCCAGAGGTGAAATCGAACGGAGATAAAATAAGGTTTCTGGGTGGACGGGCAAGTTTCATCCGGGCCCTGGACAATG
>JBEPXR010000322.1:0-3078 GCA_041641775.1 Desulfobia sp.
ATTGAAAGACCTGCAGCCCGAGGGAGCCATGATCAGCAGGATGGAGAAGGTAAGAACCGTCACCCTGGACGACTGGGCCAGGCAGGAAGGCATCAGTGGCATCGAGGTGATGAAATTCGACATCCAGGGGGCCGAACTCATGGCCCTGGAGGGAGCGGAGAGGATTCTGGCGGAATCGACCCTGCTGATCTACACCGAAGTTCTTTTCAACCCCCTCTATGAAGGGGGAGCCGTCTTCAGCCAGATCGATCTTTTTCTGCGCACACACGGTTTCGTTCTCTACGACATCTACAAGCCCAAGTACGATTCCAGGGGGCTTCTGCTCTGGGCCAATGCCATTTTCGTCCACGCCCGGCGCCTGGGCAGGTGAGGTTGATCATAAAAAACCTCCCCGGAAAACTGGGCCTCTGTATTCCGGTTTCGGCCAGATATTTTTTCCGTATGGGTCGAAAAAAAATGACGACATGCAGGAAAAATTGACGGGCGCTCTCAGCTACGGGACAACAGCCTTGAATGCCTTACGGGTCAAGGGGTAGCGGTCTGCCAGCGGAAATTGGCTGCTGAAGCTTTCTTTCAAACTCCTCTGTATTCCGGTTGTATTCATTCCAGGGAAAGTCGGGAAAATCTCTGTATTATTTGATTGTTATGCTTAGGTCCCTTGGCTGTTTTGCGATCTTCATCGAACGGTCGCGGGATAATAATAGAATTCGGGGCTTTTTCAGATACTTCTATGACAATGTTTGTTCTTTACAACAATTTGGGTTAAGAAAAAGGATAAAAAGTGTGCTCACCGGTATTCGCCATCATTACAATATGCAGTCTGTGAGAAAATGATTCCAACCAGCGCCGAATACGAAAAACTGCTCAAAAAGGTTGAAGAACTTGAACGGGAGTTGAAAGGCTGCCAGCAGGCCGAGCAGATTTTATGGCAGCTCCCCGATCAGCTCTTTTCCGTTCTGAACTGTATCGATGCAGTGGTCTACGTGGCTGACATGGAGACCTATGAGCTCCTCTTCGTCAACAAGCAGGCCAGGAAGGTTTTCGGCGATATTGTCGGTGAAAAATGCTGGCAGGCCCTGCAGTCCGGCCAGTCCGGCCCGTGCTCCTTCTGTACTAACGACAGGCTCCTCGATACGAACGGCAGATCGGCCGGGGTGGTGGAATGGGAGTTCCACAACACAGCCGACGACAAATGGTATAACATCAAGGACAAGGCCATCACCTGGGTCGACGGACGTACAGTCCGTCTGGAGATCGCCACCGACATCACCAGTCAAAAGGAGTATGAAACACGACCGGCACTCAGCGAGGAGAGGTTCCGGACCTTTGCCGATTATACCTATAACTGGGAATACTGGATCGCGCCGGACCAGCGACTGCTGTATGTCTCTCCTTCATGCAAGCGAATCACCGGCTACGAGGCCGAAGACTTTCTGAGTGACCAGAAGCTGCTGTTTTCCATTGTTCATCCCGAAGATCGGCAGCAGTTTATCGACCACATCAGGTACGAACTCAGCGAGGAAACAGTTGCGGAAATCGAGTTCAGGATAGTCGCCGCCACCGGAGAGATCAGATGGATAAGCCATAACTGCCAGCCCGTCTATGACCGGGAGGGAAATCATCTCGGCAGGCACGCCAGCAACCGCGACATCACCGCCCGGATGGAGATTGAAGAGGCGCTCAAAGAAAGTGAAAAGCTATTCCGCCTGGCCCTGGACGCGACCTCCGACGGCCTCTGGGACCGCAACCTCGTTACCGGCCAGGTCCATTACGGCAGAAACTGGGCCGAGATCCTCGGATACACCCCGGAAGAAATTAAGAGAAAAGGCCTTACCTGGGAAGCGCTTCTTCACCCCGACGACAGGCCCTATGCCCTCGCGGCGGTGGAGGATCACCTGAAGGGCAGGACGCCGCGCTATGTTGCCGAATTCCGGATGCGCAACAGGACAGGCCAGTACCAGTGGATCCTCGCACGGGGCAAGGTGGTGGAGCGGGACGAAGAGGGCCGGCCCCTGCGCTTCGTCGGAACGCACTCCGATATTTCCCAGCGCAAAAAGGCGGAACGGGAAATGATCAGGGGCAACCAGAAAATCAAGGAATTCGCCTACTCGATTATCCACGATCTGAAAAACCCCTCCATCGTTACCTACGGCCTGGCCGACAAGCTCTTGCAGAAATATCATCATGCCCTGGACGACAAGGGAAAGACCTTCTGCGAACACATCAAGAGATCGGCGGAGCAGATAGCAAACCTGGTCGAAAAAATAAACACCTTCATCGCCACCCAGGAAAATCCCCTGGAACTCGAGAACCTCTCTATAGAGGAATGCGTGCGGATTACCCGGGAGGAATTTTTAAACCGGTTCAAAAGCCGAAACATCGTCTTTCTCTATCCCGAGGAACTGCCGGCTATCCTGGCGGACAGGATCTCGATCCTGCGAGCCCTGCAGAACCTGGTCGATAATGCCCTGAAATACGGAGGCGAGAAACTGACAACGATCGAAATAGGTCACACGGAAACAGCCACTCACCACGTCATCTCGGTTCACGACGACGGCGTCGGCCTGAAGCACACTGAAACAAAAGGCATCTTCAGAAAGTTCATGCGCAAGAAAACCGCTCTGGGCATCGAGGGCACCGGCATCGGCCTGGCGGTTGTCAGGGAGATAGCGCGGCAGCACAAAGGGGAGCTCTGGCTCGACCACCCCAGAAAGGGCATCACCTTTTCCTTTTCAATCGCCAAATCCATATGACGAATATCTGAGTTGCGAAAGGGAGAGGACAGACAGTCTGATTGCCGATGATTTTCCTCCGGCGTTACGGGCCAAATCCGGTATATCTCCACGTTCGTGATGATATCCAGAATTTGGGGTATCATCTTTAGAACAGGAAGGAATGAGTTAATTTTTCTTGTAAAAGCAATACAATGCAAAGAAGTGGTCTAACTTTGGTGTAATGATATGAAGAAAAAAAACTGGTCAACATCTTGTTCGGCTTGCCAAGCATCAAAAACATTTTATTTCAACACATATTTTTTTGAAGGAAACTTAATGGCATTGAAAAAAATAAAAATGAAAA
>JBEPXR010000323.1:0-3076 GCA_041641775.1 Desulfobia sp.
GAAGGAAATAGACTTTTTCAACCGATCGGTAAAAAACCCGGTTCGCCCGCTGACAGCTCTTATCGGGGGGGCCAAGGTATCCGGAAAACTTGAAGCCCTGGAGAACATGATCAAGAGGGTTGACTCCATGGTTATCGGCGGGGCCATGGCCAACACGTTCCTCAAGAGCCAGGGAATATATGTAGGCGGGTCACTGGTTGAAGACGACCTTCTCGGTAACGCCGCCTCCCTGATCGAAGAGGCCCGGGAGAGAAGAATCAATCTTTACCTGCCGGTGGACTGTGTGGCTGCCGAACGCTTCGAAGAAGGATGTACATCCAGGATCGTTCCTGTTCAGGAAATTCCGGTGGGCTGGCTGGCCCTGGACATTGGACCGGCCACCACGACCCTTTTCTGCGAGGCTCTGGATTCCGCCAGAACCATCGTCTGGAACGGCCCCATGGGAGCCTTTGAGATGGAAGCTTACTCAAGAGGAACCATGGCCCTGGCCCAGAAAACCGCAACCTCCCACGCCTTAAGTGTCATAGGAGGAGGGGATACGGTAAGCGCGGTCCATAAGGCCGGCTGGGCCGAAGAAATGTCCTACATCTCCACTGGCGGCGGTGCCTTTCTGATGTTGATGGAGGGCAAAGAACTTCCCGGAGTCACTGCCCTGAAATAGAGGGCATCCTTTGTAAATCTGCATCTTATACCTGAATCAGGAGATCCTTATGAAGCGCAGACCACTCATTGCCGGAAACTGGAAAATGCACACCAGCATCAGGGAAGCCGAAGATTTGAGCCGCAATATTATCAAAAACGGGATTCCGGACGACCGGGATGTAATGCTGGCTCCTCCGTTTACCCACCTGAGTGCGGTTGCTGCCTCCATTTCGGGCTCTAAGGTGTTTCTGGCCGGACAGAATATCTGCTGGGAAGAAAAGGGAGCATTTACCGGGGAAATATCACCTGTGATGCTCAGGGAAGTGGGCTGCCGGATGGCCATAGTCGGCCACTCGGAAAGGAGACAGCTATTCGGAGAGGATAATGCCATGATTAACAAGAGACTCAAGGGTGCCCTCGCCCACGGGCTCATTCCCATTCTCTGCATCGGCGAAACTTTGGAAGAACGGGAAGGTGGAACCACCTTTGACGTCCTGGAAAAACAGCTTCGTGAGGGGCTCGATAACGTCGAGCCTGGCAACGGGGAAGAAATCGTCCTGGCTTATGAGCCGGTATGGGCTATCGGGACCGGCAAAACGGCGACCGTGGATCAGGCCGGCGAAGTACATACTTTTATTCGCAAACTCCTGGCTGAGAGGTATAAGAAAAACATTGCTGACAGCATGAGAATATTGTATGGTGGTTCAGTTAAACCGGATAATATCAATGAACTGATGGCCTTTGACGAAATTGACGGCGCTCTGGTAGGAGGAGCCTCGTTAAAAAGTGAGGTATTCAGCCAGATCATAAACTTCACGTTATAAATGACAACCATTCTCGTTACAATACATATACTGGTAAGCCTTTTCCTGGTGATCATCGTTCTGCTCCAGCAGGGCAAGGGAGCCAGTGCCGGTGCAACCCTGGGCGGTGGCGGCAGCCAGACCATGTTCGGCTCGGAAGGTCCCATGCCTCTGATGAACAAGATCACCACCGGGGCCGCCATCGTCTTCATGGTAACATCTATTACCCTGGCCTATCTCTCAGCCCATAAAAGTGGTTCTTCCGTTATGGAGGATGCAGAACCCAGACAGGGCTCCGGTCTCAGCATCGAAAGGGGTCTGGAACCAGTACCAGGTGAGACGGAGGATCCAACGACAGAATCTCCGGGAACATCCGGCGGAAAGGTTGAGCAGGAGGGATCGGCAGCTCCGGCATTTCCTCTTGAGAGAAACAGCAACCAGGAAGCCCAGACCCAGTAAGAAAGGATTTATTCACAAATTACCTGGCCGAAGTGGTGGAATTGGTAGACACGCTGTCTTGAGGGGGCAGTGGGGCGACCCGTGCCGGTTCAAATCCGGCCTTCGGCACCAGCTGACAAAAAGGTCTGTAATCTTAATGGATTACAGACCTTTTCTTATTTCATATGCAGAAATATGCATTTTTCGCCGGGATTTGCTACGGAAGAAAGAAGCGCATCTTCCAATCCTCCCCCCCGTATCCAGTGACCATGGACATCCACAACCATGTCAATCGAGCTATGGCCCAACTCTTTCTGGACATAGGCCGGAATTTATCCGGTTTTTTCAAAGCAATCCTCTTGACCTGCAATCTATGCTGTTATAATACTGACAGCGCAGTCTTAATGTTTTGAAATAACGCTCCTTCTCCCTTTCTCTCTATATGAATGCAGGGCTTTAACTCATGTGTACCAGGCAGACAGAACATCTATATAGTACAGGTGAGCTGTTGTCGTTATTATGATGGGTTTATAGCAGACAATGCAGCACCTGCCAGAGAAGGATCATTGAAATCTATAGTAGTAGGAGCGGCCTTATTTTACAGATATTTCAGACATTAATTCTCCAACAGGTGTTAAATAACATTCAACTATGAGATTGACAAAAATGCAAAAAGGGGAAAGCCTGAAAAGCTATCTGGCTTACGAGGTAGATATAAATCGAACTACATCGGTTCAAGAAACATCAGCATATGCCGAAAACAAATAGAAAGGATTTCGAATCAAAGATCCCTGCCATAACCTGGTAATATCCTGGCTTATGAAATTTTAAGAACCTCATCCATGAGAACGACTTTAGGGAGAT
Organism: Desulfobia sp.; assembly: GCA_041641775.1. Classification (GTDB taxonomy): domain Bacteria; phylum Desulfobacterota; class Desulfobulbia; order Desulfobulbales; family SURF-16; genus JAWLDV01. Next base: position 2,748 of record JBEPXR010000323.1, read on the forward strand.
GACCACGTGGAAATAATTTGGCGGAAAGATGACTGTTAAGCAGGTGAGGAAATTTCCCGACGTAGTTCCTCTCAACACTTACATAACCTTTGATACGGCGGACACAAAGAAGAGCCGATACAGCTTTAGGACAATTAACAACAATAAGACAAATCGGTTATTCCTTGTTATTGGCACCAACTGCGGCTTATAGTAATAATTTACCTGCCGGAGATTTTCGTGAATGATTGAATGGGTTCCAGCCAAGGATCATCACGAGGTAATATTCGCTGTCAATGATCAGGAAGTTCACACATAAGATATAATCATAGATGATGCTATACCTATTC
>JBEPXR010000324.1:0-3071 GCA_041641775.1 Desulfobia sp.
AGCGAAGTGATGGCTCACTGCGGGCAATCCGATGTCATCGTCAAGGCCGCCGCAGTCTCGGATTTCCGTCCCAGAGAGGTTTCCGCCGCCAAGATCAAAAAGTCAGGGGCCCCGGAAGCCCTGGAACTAGCTGCAAATCCGGATATCCTTGCCGAAATCGGAAATCTGAAAAAAGAGGGGAAAGTCCAGGCTGTCCTGGTCGGGTTTGCGGCGGAGTCGGAAAATCTTCTGGAGGAGGGGAAGAAAAAGCTTGCCGGCAAGGGACTTGACCTGATCGTAGTCAATAACATCCTGGCTGAAGACGCCGGATTTGGAGGAGAGACGAACAGGGTCACCATGATAGACGGCAGGGAGAAAATTACGGAACTCCCTCTCCTCTCCAAGGAAGAGACCGCCGACCGCATCTGGGACGCAGTCCTTCAGTGGGAAGTTAAGAGTGAAGAGTGAGAAGTGGGGAGGATCGCCCGCAGGGGCGGGTTCCTACGGGCAAATCTCAAATAATAAGCACCAAATACCAAACAAATTACAAATACCAATAATCAAATCCCAAAGGGATTACAGGAGACCTTGGTTTGTATTTTGAATTTGGGTCATTGGAATATGTTTGCAATTTGAAATTTGGTATTTGAGATTTTCCCACCAACCACCAACTACCAACCATCAACCACCAACCACCAACAGCTAACAGCTAAAAACCGATTTTCCCTCTTACTTCCCGCCTAAAAACAGGATCAACAACAGGCCGATAAACAACAGAAAAGGGCCGTTGGTGAAATAGACGAAGTAGATGACGGGGTAGCGGCTGCCCAGAATTTCCTTGAGCCGCTTTTTGTCGATCACTCCGGGTATCCAGAACAGTATGCTGACCAGGCCGCCGATCACGGCTAGCGCGAGTCCCAATATTTTCAGAACCATAATTGAAAGTCCCCTGACATTTTTTTCTTCTTACTCTTCCTTCTCCTCTTCCGTCACCTGGCCGGGCAGGATATCAAGCGGGAAGGAAATGGTGTCCCTGATAAAGTTTATCGCTCCCTTTCCCACTGCTTTGGGAGGCAGGGCGGTAACCGCTGGATCTTTCAGATCACCCTGCACTCCAACGGGGATGGTGATGATGTGACCCTCCCGGCCCTGGATCAGTCTGCCGATCAGCGGTATCCTGTTCAGGATTGCATCGATGGTTTTAAAGGGCACCAGAAAAACGGTGACATCCATGGTCATCTCCTGAAGATCGATATGGCCGTGGGCCAGCAGGTCGAGGCCCTGCCCTTTGAGTTCGGCCTTGTCGATAATCAGCCTGTCATCGCTGATATGGGCCTCCCCGGTAAGCTTGTCATAGTTGAACCCCCCTCTTTTCAGAAGATTGTCCAGTTCGGTGATATTAACGACTTGAAATATTTTGGCAAGCAGTCCCCATTTCAGTATCCTCCCTTTCTCGGAATTGATGTTCAGCAGGCCGCTTTTATACGTATTTTGTTCCATGGTAAGGGAGAATTCGGTATGAAAGGGGCCTTCAATGATGCTGTCCTCAATACCCAGGCAGGGCAGGGTGCTTTCAAAATAGATGTCGTGATCCCCGGGGTTCGTCCCGTTGATTTCCTGGACCTGAAACTTCCCTTCCTGCCGGGAGAGGAGGCCGTTCAGAATGAGGCCGCAGAATCCCGAATCTTCGAGGGCCAGGTGCAGGTCGTCGTTTTGATCCTCAAATGCCCTGGCTTTCAGAGGGCGGAGAAGGAGGACATTCTCTTCACCCTCTTCGCCTTTTGGCACGGAAAACATGAAGGAGTTAACGTCAAGGGCTATACGGCTCTCCAGGTCGGTGGCCTTGCCGCCGTTTTTGAAGAAACCGGCGGCTCCGTTCCAGAGGGGAGCGGTCTCTGAAATGAACTCGTCCACGGTGTCCTGGCTCAGAAAAGTGGAAGAGACGAGAAGGTCGAGTTCCGGCTTTTCGCCGCCGGTGAAGGAGCCGTTTATTTCGGCTTCTTCCCCTCTGTAGTTCAGGCGCAGATTCTCGATATCACTCAGCTGCCCTTTACCCTTAATCAGCAGGTTATTGACTGTAATACCGGGTAGATATTTCTGCCAGCGAAGATCTTTCAGCTCCAGGTAGCCCCTGGCCTCCAGGTTCATGGTTCCCGAACGGTGGTAGTCGGTACGCAGATTCCCCCGCAGATCGCTTACAGTAAAAGGCGGACTGGAAAGAAGGGTTTCCAGGGTCCCGGTCTTGAGAGCGCCCTGCCATTCCAGCACAATGCCATCCGGCTCGGCATGGTCCCGGAAGGTAAAAATTGCGCTTTCGGCCGGAGTTGCAAATTCCAGCTGCAGTTGTTTAATCGCGGAATCCCCTTTTTCCAGGCCGGCGTAGAGATGGGCCGGTTCTCCCTTGCTGTTTTTCCTGGAAAGGGCGGCCTCCATGTTTAGTCTTCTGGCATCCCAGTCCAGTTCCAGGTTTTCCAGACGGCAGGGGGTGGCTGGAAGCAGGAAGGGAGGAAAGCCTCTCCGTTTTCCGAGCCAGACGGCGAGTTCCGGTTCCATGGTCCCGGCAGCGCTTATCTGCCCCCGCCACCCTGCAAAGAGCTCGTGGTGCAGACGGGCTTCAAGCGATAAGGGGCTCTGCCTGAAGACCAGATCGGTGTCATCGAGCCGTACCCGGTGGTCTTCGAGGAGAACCTGCGATTTTTTAATATTTATTTCACCCTGGAGATGGGGGCTGACGATTTCCGTCTCCGCCAGATCGAGAGCGAGGGAATAGTTCCATTTCTCAGGGGTGAAAAGCGGCCCGCTCATTGTCGTCCTTTTCAGGTGGATCCCGCCTTCGATGGACTTGAGATGCCGGTCCAAGGTCTCTCCAACTGCCGGATAGGTTTCAAGGTATTCCAGAAGGTCCGCCGGGTTGATACGGCCCTCAAGGCTGTCGACCGCCAGGAAGGGTTCCTTCTCCCGCCACGACAGAAAGCCGGACATCCCCTGGAGCCGGTGGGGGCCGCTCTCGATGAAACAGTTCCTGACCCCGACCTTGCGCTCATGCACGGTGATCGTCCCTTTCTCAAAGACGATCGGCCAGTAGAAGCGTT
>JBEPXR010000325.1:0-3067 GCA_041641775.1 Desulfobia sp.
CTTGTGGCGGAGGATTTTTAATGTCCTCCGCCTGAGCTGGATCAACCGTTTCAGGGAGCAAAAGTGATTGTCAATACCAAGGAGAATACAATGGCCAGAAAGAGGTCGGAAGTACAACCAATGAGACCTGATCTTCCTGTATACCCTATAGGAGTGGCCGCCAGACTCCTCAATGTCCATCCCAGGACGTTGCGGATATATGAGTCGGAAGGATTGATCAAGCCGACATATCATGGCTCACGACGGATGTTCACGGCCAATGACGTAAAGTGGATTGAATGCCTGCGCTCCATGATCCATGATCAGGGCATAAGCATTCAGGGCTTGAAAAAATTGCTGACTCTGGCTCCCTGCTGGGAAATCTCCAACTGTCCGGCTGAGGTGTATCAGAGCTGCAGCGCCCTGGTAGATAAAGCCGCTCCAAGAATTCCCCACGAATACGGCAATGATGAAGCCGTTCGGGAGGCAAAGGCCGAGAAACATGAGACAGGGAAAAAAGACAGGAAGAACAGTCAAAAAAAAAACTGAAATCCTCTACCTGATCCGCCCGGGAAATCCACGATCTCTTTCCGCCTGCAGCAGACAGCAGGAGACAGGGACCTGATCGGGCAATTCAGCTGTAATCGTCCCCAAGAAAAAAAGCCGGGGCAGCTTAAATGCTGCCCCGGCTTTTTTATTGTCGGGCAATCGCAGGCCAAATCAGGGGATTGGACTTTCTCAGGTCAGGGGGACGGCTCTGAGGAATCTTCTTCATCGACAATAACACCGTACATGTTATCCGAAGGGGGAGTTCCCCTTTTCTCGCTGGAGACGACGACGTCCCGGTAATCGGGTTTGTCCTGGCGGTTGTGGGCGATCAGAGCCTTAACCGAGTCCCAGCCTATGGCCCCGTGTTCGGCCATGGTGGTGAGAACTTCGAGGGCGGTGCGGTTGTCGTACCCCTGTGGACGGTAGGGTCTGGGAGAGATGAGGGCGTCGTAGACGTCAACCGCGGCTACTATTTCCGCCATGTTACTGAGTTCCTTCGCCCCCTGGGGATATCCGGAGCCATCCAGGCGTTCATGATGGTTCAGGGCCACATCGGCGGCCAGGTGATGCGGATCTTTCAATTCGTGGGCCAGCAGAACATATCCGGCTATCGTATGGTGGCGGAGAATTTTATACTCTTCTTTTGTCAGCGGCGTACTTTTTTTCAGCACTTTCAGTGGAACGCAGATCTTGCCGAAGTCATGGGTCGGTCCGGTCATGCTTTCCTCTATTCTTTTGGCATGATCGGGCTGAAGGGTTTTGGCCATGGTGGCGGTCAGGATGAAGACCATGAGGACGTGCCGATAGGTGTGAAAGTCGTTTTTCTTGAAATAGTCCAGTCCCTGCAGCAGCCGTATTGAGAGCCGAACTTCTTCAAGCTGGCTGAAAATTTCAGCGGTGCGCTCCTGGTCGGCAAATATTTCGCTGTAGGGCATGGTTGACAGGAAAGACCACATGTCCTTCCTGACCTCCCCGTAGTCGAGAACCGATTCCAAGTGTTCATCCGGTCGGCCTGCACAGAGATCTTCCATTACCTCCTTGCTGAGAGTAGTGCCGGCAGGCAGGAGGAGTTCGTTGTCCAGTGAATAAATCGGGTACTCAGTCTTGAGGTGTGGCATAGTTCCTCCGGCGTAATAGATAAAAGAAACGTTGAATCCACCCTTTTTAGAAAACGGAACAGGACCTTCCGGAGTGCCGCTTTTCCGCTCCGCAAACTATAATTACTTGTTTATAATAGGTTTGTCCAGTTTAATATGTTTTTATCCCGGCAGACGAGGCCAGCAAGTCAGAACAGACCCTTCAACTTGTCCACCGGACTTTCCTGTTGATCCTCCTTTGTGCCGTTTTTCCCTTCAATCAGACCGCCGACCTCATCCTTGATCTTTTTTCCGGCCTCCTCCTTGAGTCGACCCGTTGCTTTGTCTACTTGCTTTTCCGCCTCCTGCACGAGCTTCTGCTTACCTGCCTTTACCAGGTCGTCTTTGAGGCTGGCCACGGTTTTTCCGGTGTCAAGCTGGAGACGCGGAGAGCCAAGAGAGCCGCCCAGTCTGCCCACCAGTTTGAAGCTGTCAATATTGGCAAAAACCTCCCTGGCGGTCTCCGGATTGAGGCCCAGGACGGATTCGCCTTCCCTGGTCCGGGCCTCGAGCTCCTTCAGGGCCACGGTAAAGGGGAAATCGATCTCACTGTTCGAGAATCGTCCCTCCAGGTTAAGATCGGCTTTGCCCTTCTCAATATAGACCGGGGCCTCCTCACTCAGGACCTCACCTTCACCTAGCGGCAGATTGGTAAGCTTCAGAACGATCTCGTGCAGCATCTCCGGATCGTGAAAATTGAAACGCAGGGCAGCCGAGGGCTGGGCGGTCGGATCAGCCGCCAATTCAAAGGCCATGGTTTCTGGGGCCAGTACGGGGTGGCTCGAGACGTTTTTTCCTTCAATATACTGAGCCTGGTCAAGCCCCGGGACCACTACACCGTCGACACCGATCTTGCGAATGAGCCAGGCCGGATAGTCGGCCAGGAGGCTTGTAGCGGAGAGTTCCAGATAGCCCTGATACTTTGCTCTGTCTATCAGTACAGTTTTCTGCCTTTTCCCCTGTTCCCCCTTCTTATCAGCCAGAACCTTCATCTGGTCCAGGTAGTTCTGGATCCTGGCCAGATATCTGCGGATAGTCCGGGCCTTCTCCAGATAATCGATTCCGGTTTTTTCCTCTGCAGACGGTTTTGCAGGTGGTTCATCAAAAACCTCACCCGGTGAGTCACGTTTGACGTCGAACTGAACGACGCGGGCTGCCAGCAGATCGATTACCCAGCGTCTGCGCAGCAGTTCCTTGATATTGAGATCAGCGGCAACCTGTTCGATTACAAACGTATTGTAAGCGGGATTGGCCAGATCGGTAACCTGCAGGTTTTCTATGGTCATTTCGCCGGTAGCCAGAGAAAGTTCGGCCTCACCCAGGTTGACCTCCGCGCCGTTGACAGTCTCCAGGCCTTTTTTAAGGCCCGCCGCAAAAAAGTAGTCGAGCAGGAGGAGATCGAT
>JBEPXR010000326.1:0-3066 GCA_041641775.1 Desulfobia sp.
TTCACCCTGCGGTGAGGCCATAATGACCATGGCACCCGGACCATGGCCGGCTACAACACAGTCTGAATGGACTATGACTGCAAGCACCATTCCGCCTGTCCTGTATATCCGGCCGTAACTGGCGTCCGCGTCAGTGATGGCCACCAGATCACCGATTCTCAAATCATGAAGGCCGTATTCCTCGACAGTAGGTCTGTCAAAAAGCTGGATGTCGTAATCGCCGGAATAGCTGTGAGAATGACCTATGCCGGAGCCCATGATCCGGGCTGGAACCAGGTGGGTGACACTGACCTCCAGCCGGTTTTCTCCCTCGGGCTTCCAGTTCATAACTCCCAGCAGATCGGGATCGATACTCATGAGCTTGAGACCCGGGAAATCAGTGAGCCTGAGTCCGCAGCCGTAGCTTTTGATCTGGATTTTGTCACCGATAACCAGATCTTCCAGGATTTCAGGTTCAAAATCGATCAGGACATGATCGATGCCGCCATGTTTGCCGGTTACCCTGCCTTCTTTGCCTCTGGCCTCGCCTGATACCACTTTTGCCTTGTTGCCTATACAGGAAAAGAGATTCAGAGCACGATTGGGACCAGGCTGATTCTGAAACTGGCTGAAATTGGAAATACTGACACCAGGTTCGACGTGGTCGGCAAAGAGACCGCAGGCCGGGTCCTTGATCCGGAGGTTATAGGTAATGCCGCCGACTCCGGGATAGATGTCGGAGTGGCCTTCCGGATTGATCCGGTAAGGATTGATACCTCCCAGGGGCGAGGTGATCTCGCCGATCACCGACTGGCAGATGAGGTTATCTTTGTTGGTTCTGAGCATAAGGTTCCGGCAATGACTGTGATGACAAAAGATAAAACAGAGTCAGGCAGGGAGTGATTATACTTGCTAATTTAGCGCTGTCAATCCCAATCCAATTTTCCTTGAGCTGCATCTTCCGGCAGGTCTTGCCAATCCAGAGTTTACCTCTGGATCGGCAGTACGGCGGGACCTCCGCTGCCGCTTCCCGGTCTGGCTTCCCTGACGGCGAAATCGTCGAACCAGACGTTCTCCTCAAGATTTTTTCCCCAAGTGTGCAGGCCGACTTCGAGTTCTCCACCGGTGAACAGGTATTCTTCAGGGGCGGTATGGATTCCGATGTCCTTCTCTTCTCCAGCTATTGTGCGATTGTTTCTCACCGCACCGCCCCCTGTTTCAGGCCCCCATTCGATCAGGGTGAAAAAGTCTTTTTCGGCATTCCAGGCACTCACGTCATTGGGAGGCCAGGGCAGATCGTAGCCGCTGTCGTCGGGAAGACGCCATGAGCTTATCCGGACATGGTTAAAGGGGTCATCATCACCCGTATAGGAGAAATTCTCCTGATCACCGTACATGGCAGTTATCCGGTTATATTCCGCGCCGGGATTGCCGCGCTGTTCCACCCGGACCAGAAGGGTTGACCAGTCCTTCAGAATGCCGTCATCGTCCACTACTGAGGTGGTGAGCTGAGGGATGGGGGCCCAGGCCAGTCTGGTGAAGGCATTCCTGCTGTTGGGATTGGAATTCAACCGCCAGAGGACCACCATGGCAGTATTTTCCAGGGGGAGCAGATCATTGGGAACAGCCCCCTTGTTTCCCGGAGGCCCTCCATTTTCCCCGCGTTCTCCCCTGATAAAGGATATGCCGTAGCTTGGCAGGTTTCCGGGAGTATGAGTGCCTGTCTGTTTACGGAAGGTTATGCCTGCCATGTAGTGTTCAGGGGCCTCTTCGTCCTCGTCCCCGCCAAGTTTTATCTTGACCTGGACCTCGTAGTCGGAAGACTCGATGCGGCTGCCGTCTTCAGGCTGGAAAAAGATCGAGGTGAAGGGCTGGGATCCCTGCCCGCCTTCGCCATGCCCCCGGCCTTTACCCCCTTTCCCCCGGTCGTGACCGTTTCCCGGCCCCACATGCTTCAGGTGCAGTGCACTGTTGTCATCTATCTCCTCGGCTTCGTAATCCCCAAGTGGATCTCCTTTGCCTGTTTCCCCCGGTCCTTCTTTCCAGTCTTCCAGGGATGTGCCTTTGTCGATGAAAGTGGAATCTCTGCCAAATGCTGGTTCGCCATTGGCCAGGGGGCCGCTGTAAAGAGGTTGCCAGTAGGTGATCTCCCTGGCCACGTTAAAAAAGCCTGAACCTGGGAACTCCCCCCTGGAGACCATTCTCAGGCTGGTGACGGCAGTGGCGTTTTCTCCGTCGCTGAACTCAGCGGGGAGCGAAGTCTCGGGGGAGATGGGGCGGATGCTGACCAGTCTGCTCTCATCCTTCTGATATTCCAGGTAGCGGTACTGCATTCCCCCGACTTCAAAGGCGTTGTTATACTGCTCCAGCCCGGATTCATCCTTGACCCTCAGAATATTGTCACCAGTACCAATGGTCTGGTTCCCGTCTATGGTGAAGACTCGGGGATGATCCTCGTGGAGGATCTGCACTTCTTTCAAGATAAATTGTCCGCCCCCCGGGGTGTGCTTGCTGACTCCGTTCAAGTTCTGCAGAGCCGTGGTTTTGTTGGCTGAGTCAGCCTGCCGGTAAACCGAGAGAGCGTAGCGGTAGCCTGATTCAGCCAGGTAGAAGGCTCGCTGTCCATGATTGGCTCGAACTTCATGGTAGGCCGATGTGCTGATCATGGAAACAATTCCGGCTCCCAGAGCCCCCACCACCAGGATGGCGATTACTGCGCCGAGCATGGCTCCCCCTCTATTCCCGGACAGGGGGATGGAGGCGGCGGCAGTGTCTGGCAAAAAGATGGGGGAATGCTTCATATACTCTTTGCTTTCACTCGTAGGTATTGCGGGGAAAGACACTGGTCCTGAAGGTCAGGTCGGAACCGGTCTGCAGGTGTTTCAGTTCCAGGGTGATCTTTATGATGTCGTCATCAGCCTGGAGGCGGAAGGCCGCAACCCGGTCAACCAGGGGATCACCGTCAAGCAGCAGTCTGCTGTTTTCCAGAGTGATGGTCCGTTCTCCAAGAAAGTTGGTGAATTGATCAAGCGTCCCGTCATCACAGTCGTAGCAGAGCCGGTATTCCCTGGTCAGCCTGTTCAGGGC
>JBEPXR010000327.1:0-939 GCA_041641775.1 Desulfobia sp.
AGCCTTCCATCAACTCTTCTCCGGCTTTGACATAGTCCCCTTCATGAACAGTGATATGTTTACCCTTAGGGACCAGATATTCCTTGGCCTCACCGATATCCGGTGTAACGATGATTCGCTTTTTCCCTTTCAGGTCCTTCCCATAGGTGACCCTGCCGTCTATTTCCGTGATAACGGCATGTTCCTTGGGTTTACGAACTTCGAAGAGTTCGGCCACCCTCGGCAGACCACCGGTGATATCTTTAGTTTTCGTGGTTTCTCGTGGGATTCTGCCCAGGACGGTACCAGGTTTGATCTCATCACCTTCTTCGACGTTGATGATAGTGCCTACAGGTAAGGAGTAACGAGCAGGATTCTCGGTACCCGGCAGTTTCAGAGTCTTATTACTTTTTTCACCTTTGAGGGAAATACGAGGATTCATGGCAGTGGCTTTGGACTGGACAATGACGTAGCTCGCCCTGCCGGTAATATCATCGACCTTCTCCTGCATGGTTACCCCTTCGACGATGTCACCAAACTTTATCCGTCCTCCGATCTCACTGACAACAGGAATAGTATAGGGGTCCCAGTCCGCTATCAGGGTGCCGGGCTCAAGTTCCTGTTCTTCCTTGACATAGAGAATGGCGCCGTAAGGGATCTGGTAGCGTTCACGCTCACGTCCCTTGGGTCCAAGAATAGAGAGTTCGCCGTTACGGTTCATCACTACTTCACGATCTTCTCTATTGGTGACGCAATGGAGATCCTGATAAGTAACCCGACCGCCGTGTTTGGAGCGTATCTCGGCCTGTTCTACACTTCTGCTGGCGGTACCACCAATGTGGAAAGTCCGCATGGTTAGCTGGGTGCCGGGCTCGCCGATAGACTGAGCGGCAATTATGCCTATGGCTTCCCCTCTGTTAACCATATGCCCTCGGCCAAGATCGCGGCCATAACACATGG
>JBEPXR010000327.1:949-3056 GCA_041641775.1 Desulfobia sp.
ACATGGCACAGACCCCGCGTTCCGACCTGCAGGTAAGAACGGATCTTATAGTAACCCGGTCTATACCGGCCTCGTCGATGGCTTCCACCACCTGCTCGGTAATTTCCTGATTGGCCTTGACAATAAGTTTATCGGTGAAAGGATCAATGATATCTTCCAGGGCAACTCTCCCCAGAATGCGATCGCCTACCGGCTGAATCACCTCACCACCTTCAATCAAGGGTTCGGCCACGATACCATCCAGAGTTCCGCAATCTTTTTCCTTGATGGTGGAGTCCTGGGCAACATCTACCAGCCGTCGGGTAAGATAGCCGGAATTAGCTGTTTTCAGGGCTGTGTCAGCCAATCCTTTGCGCGCGCCGTGAGTGGAAATGAAATATTCCAGAACATTGAGGCCTTCACGGAAATTGGCCTTGATGGGTGATTCAATGATGGCCCCGGAAGGTTTGGCCATCAGGCCACGCATGCCGGCAAGCTGGCGGATCTGGTCCTTGCTGCCCCTGGAACCGGAATCCGCCATGATATAAATTGAATTAAAGCTCGGCGTTTCAATCAGCTTGTTATTCTCATCCCTGAGATACTGCACGCTGAGTCCACTCATCATCTCTTTTGTAATCGAATCCGTGGTACGGGACCAGATGTCAACGACCTTGTTGTATTTTTCACCAGAGGTGATCAGTCCCTTGCTGTACTGCTCTTCGACATCCATTACCTCGTCCTGGGATTTGGCGATAATCTCATCTTTATTTACTGGAATCTGCATATCATTTATCGATATGGAGATCGAAGCCCTGGTGGCATACTCATAACCGATATCCTTGAGACGGTCTGCCAGGATAACCGTATTTTTGGTACCAGCCCGGCGATAGGTATAGTCGATGAGCTTGGCCAGCGCTTTTTTGGAAAGAACCTGATTAACCTTGGCAAAAGGCACTTTTTCAGGCAGCAGTTCCCCTAGGATCACTCTGCCCACCGTGGTCTCTGTGATGTCACCACCTATTCTAACCCTGATCTTGGCCTGCAGATCAACCTCACCATAATCATAAGCGATACGGGCCTCTTCAGGAGAAGAAAAAACTTTATTCTCTCCTTTGGCGAGTGGCCTTTCTCTGGTCATATAATAGAGACCTAGAACGATATCCTGACTGGGAATAATAACCGGTTCACCGTTGGCCGGGGAAAGGATGTTATTGGTGGACATCATCAGCACCCGGGCCTCCATATGCGATTCTACGGTGAGAGGCAGATGGACAGCCATTTGATCGCCGTCAAAGTCGGCATTAAAAGCTGCACAGACCAAAGGATGGAGCTGGATAGCCTTCCCTTCGATCAGAACAGGTTCAAAGGCTTGCATACCGAGGCGATGGAGAGTCGGTGCCCGATTCAAAATTATGGGATATTCGGTGACCACATCATCAAGCACATCCCAGACTTCTTTGACCTCCTTTTCCACCATTTTCCTGGCCGCCTTAATGGTGGTAACGTACCCCAGGGTTTCCAGTTTATGGTAAATGAAGGGTTTAAACAGCTCCAGGGCCATCTTCTTGGGAAGACCGCACTGATGCAGACGGAGATGGGGACCGACCACAATCACGGATCTTCCCGAGTAGTCCACCCTTTTTCCAAGAAGATTCTGGCGGAAACGTCCCTGCTTTCCTTTGAGCATATCACTCAGAGACTTGAGCGGTCTCCGGTTTGGTCCTGTTATGAGCTTGCCTCGCCTGCCGTTGTCAAAAAGGGCGTCCACCGCCTCCTGAAGCATCCTCTTCTCATTTCTGATAATAATCTCAGGGGCGTCCAGTTCAAGAAGACGTTTGAGCCGATTGTTTCGATTAATCACCCTGCGGTAGAGATCATTAAGATCGGAAGTTGCGAATCTTCCACCTTCCAGAGGAACGAGAGGCCTGAGTTCGGGAGGAAGTACCGGGATAACGTCGAGAATCATCCACTCCGGCTTATTGTTGGAGAAACGGAATCCTTCAACAACATTAAGCCTTTTAGCCAGTTTCTTTCTCTTAGCCTCTGACCCTGTCTGCCGCATTTCCTGACGGAGTTCTTCGGAGAGGGTATCAAGATCGAGTTCTCTAAGAATCTTCTTGATCGCTGC
>JBEPXR010000328.1:0-3036 GCA_041641775.1 Desulfobia sp.
GTGCAGACTTATGTATAAGACATCCGGGTCCTCCTCGAAAGCGCTTTGAATGCCGTTGCCGTGGTGGGCGTCCCAGTCGATTATCGCCAGTCGAATGCGTCCGTACCTGGTTTGCCAGTATCTGGCGGCAATAACCACATTGTTCAGGAAGCAGAACCCCAGGGATATGTTTTTTTCAGCATGATGGCCGGGTGGGCGTACCGCGCAGAAGACAATGTCCTCACCACTCTCGAGAAAATCGATTCCGCTCAACCCTGCACCGGCAGAAAAGAGAGCTGCCTCATAGGAATCATAACAGAGCTGGTTGTCCGGATGATCCAGATACGTTTTGCCGGAAAGAGCGGTCTCTTCAAAGCGAAGAAGATAATATTCTTCGTGAAAGCTGGTAAGCCATCGTAATTCTGGTTTTAATGGCTTCCGAATCGTCGTGTGCCGTAAAAGAGGGGATGCCCGAAGACGATCAAAAATGCAGGTCAGTCTTTCAGGGATTTCAGGATGAAGATTGCCTCCGGTATCGTGGCTGAGATAGACGGGGTGGTTGACGATAATAATACGCGGCTGCTCTGGCATCAAACTGGACAACATCTCTGTTCATTGAAGACTGGAGTGAGGACCTGACGGCATGACCTCAGTTTACCACAGAAAGTCCCCAGGAGAAAATTGCTAAATATGTGTCCAGTAAAATCAGATTATTTGAGAGACAGTCTGGAATTCTCTTTTCCAGGGAAGTGATGGGATATATTCTAGAACTGGCCGCCAATGCTGAAGTCCCAGACACTGGAGTCTTCATCTCTCCTCGGGTCCAGGTTGTATCCCCACTCCAGGCGTAAAGGCCCCATGGGGGAGAGCCAGCGAAAACCAACCCCCGCACCGTGCCTGAGATCCGACAGGGACCATGCTTCTTCCTCTTCATTAACGAAGCCACTGTCAAAAAAGACAACTCCATTCAAACCCGCATCCTTGACCAGAGGAAAGATATATTCCAGGTTGAGGTAGCCCATGTGGGTTCCTCCTATTCTTTCATTCGTGACAGGGTCCCTGGGGCTGATATCTCCAGCCTCAAAGCCGCGTACAGAGTAGAGACCGCCCAGATAGAAGCGTTCATAGACAGGTAGCTTTTTGTCCTCATCCTCGCTGACATATCCAGCCGACCCCTTCACATGGAAGACGGTCTCCCATGGAAAAGGAAAATACCAGCTGGTTGTCCCCTGGTACTTGGTATAGGCAGCCTCTCCCCCAAGAAATCCTCCGGCCTTTTTTATGCTTATTTCATGATTTGATCCTTCGCTCGGGTTAAAACGGCGATTGGTTGTATCTCTCGATACACCCAAGGTCACGAAATGAGTCACTTCAATCTCCAGAGAATCACGGATGATCTGAGAGGTAATCTCACGGATATCGCTCAGGGTTGTTTGATTGTAGCCTGCTGAAGTGTATACTTTCCACTCCTCCCAGATGGGATATCCGAAACGGAGGGAGCCGCCGCTGGACTCCTTGTCATAATCGTCGTACTCACGTTCCCAGTTATAGATGTTAAAACCGAAAAGGAGCTTGGAATCGTTAAGGTGAGGTTCGGTGAAACTCAGGTTATATCTGGTGCTCTCTCCGCCCAGGTTAGCCTGGAGAGAGAGATTTTGCCCTCTGCCCATAAAGTTCCGCTGTTTGATTTCGGACATGACCATAAAGCCGTCCACTGAGCTGTAACCGGCTCCGATGCTGAAAGTGCCGGTGGGTTTTTCCTTGATATTTACTATGATATTCTTGTAGTTTTCCCTGTCCGTAGATACTGGAACAATATCGACCTCCTTGAAAAAATCGGTGCGCTGCAGCCGTTTGGTGCTGCTCCTCAGTGCTGTGGCGTCGTAAATCTCGTTTTCCTCCAGAGTCATTTCCCTTCTGATCACCTTGTCGCGCGTCCTGGTATTCCCTCTTATGATGATTCTGTTGACGTACACCAGGATATCTTTTTTGATATCAAAGCTGATATCAACCCGTTTGGCCTCGCTGTTCTTCATGATCTGAGGATCGATCTCAGCGTAGGCATATCCTTTGGAGCCATAATAATCTGTCAGCCGTTGAAGATCCTCTCTCAGGGCCTGCTGATCAAAATATTTTTTTTCGCCTATTGTGGTCTTGTCCAGCAGCTTTTCTTTTTCCTGGATAAGATCTCCGGAAACATCAACTCTGCCCACTCTGTATCGTTCACCTTCGTCTATATTGAAGGTTATGCTGAGCCCATCCTCCGTCTTTTCCACGATTGGATCACTGACTCTCACGTCGATGAATCCCTTGTTTTTGTAGAAAGCAGCTATCCTGTTGGAATCGTGTTGCAGCATACCCCTTTTCAGGAGACCCGACTGGGTAATCCAGGAAAGCCAGCCTTTGGTCGAGGTAGCAAGAATATCTTCGATCTCATCATCCTCAAAGGTCTTGTTCCCGTTGATATTAATTTGTCGTATATAGGTTTTTTCTCCCTCGTCTATTGCGAAAGTGACATTCATCCTGTTTTCGTCGAGGTGATCGATTTCCGTCTCAACTTCAGCTGCATAGTAACCCTTTTCTTTGTAAAGGTTGAGAATATTGGTAACCGAATCATTCATTCTCTGGGGGTTGAAGATAGTATTAGGACTTATCTTGATAACTTCTCTCAGTTCGTCTTCCTTGACTTTTTCTTCTCCCTTGATCACTACCTCTCTTATTACTTTTTTTTCTTCGACCAAATAGGTTACTATCACTCCCTCCTCGGTCTCTTCCACTTCAATACGGACGTCGTTAAAGTACCCCATTCTGTATATTTCTTTTAAATCAGTCCTGAGCTGCCCGGGATCAAAGACATCCCCGGCCCGGTTTTTGATCTTCAGGAGGATGGCTCCGGAGTCGATGAGCTCGTTGCCCTCTATCTTGATCTCGGCAATCCGATTTTCGGATGCGTCAAACGATGTCACGATGTCGTTGTCAGAACTCAGACCCTGGAGCCCTGGGGAAGGAGGAGCCTGGCCCCAGACAGCTGTATCCAGAAGGCAGAGAAAGAAGATC
>JBEPXR010000329.1:0-3032 GCA_041641775.1 Desulfobia sp.
GGAAAGACGAGGATTGATTTCCAGCATCCAGATATGGTCGGAAGTCTGGTCATAGAAAAACTCAATATTGAAGGGAGAGTTATTGAGACCGATCTGGGTCACGGCCAGACGGGCGACATCCATCATCCGATGCTGGATTTCCAAGGGGAGGAAAGAGGGATACTGATACCTCGAAAAGGAACTGATATTTTGCTCACGCAGTGAATCCACCACCCCGTATATGGTCACCTGACCATCATAAACATAGCCCTCCAGAGTGCACTGAGAACCGCCGATGGAGGACTCAGCAATGAAACTCTCCGATATCTGGCTGATTTCCTGGGGCATCTCGAACTCCTCCATCAGAAAATGAAAGGGCTCGGCCATCAAGCCTCCTTTTTCACGACAGACGGGCATTACTTCCATGAATTGATGCCGGCTGTTTATCTGATAGGCCAGATAAGACCTGTATGACTTTATGGGTTTGATCCAGAAAGGAGGCAGAAGGTCAATCCTGGTGAAAGCTTCCTCGTCAAAAGGGTCAAAAACCCGAAACTGAGGAATGTGATCGGCGATAACCTTTTTCTGCTCCAGCCGACTCCAATACTTGTTTTCACACTTCATTACCGCCTCGAGGTCGGCACCCGGCAGACCGAACTTCCGGGCAAGTATGGGAACCAGAGTTGTACAGGGAAAATCATAATAGCCCACCACTCCGTCCAGGGATCCCTGAAAATTCTCCAGCACCTTGGTGGCCTTGTCTATCAGGGCAGGCATATCATAACTCTCTGTATTGCGAAGTTCCTTTATGTAAAGGACCGGATGGAACTCACATTCTCTGGCCTGGGGCAGTCTTTTCAGTATTTCCAGGTTATGATCATCATAGCCCACGATGAAGATATTTTTTTTAGCCATCAGCGCACTCCCGAAGATTTTGGATATCCAAGCAGAAAAATTTGAGGCTATATACTCTCTCTCAGAGCAATATACAATGGAAAAGTGCAGAAGATTTACCTTAAAAAAACATCCCCTGTAACTGACTGATTTTGAATAATAAAATTACCAACGGCAAATCCTGAATTTCTTCTGTCCCGCCAGAAGGCCTACAAATGATCCCGGGGTACAGATTCGTCCCAGGTTTTGCTGAAGAAACGGACGTCCCCCTCGTAAGCGTCAAGTGTAGCCCGGATCAGAAAATGGGTCCTGGTCGAAGTCAGAACTGTCCTGGTGATCGTATACAGCTGCCAGTCCCCGCGCTCGAAAAGCCGCTCCTGTTCCACTTCACCCCGCAGGGTATCGTATTGGTTGTTGTAATAACTGTACTTCTCCCTGACATTACGGCCGAAGGTGATGCCGATCTCATCAAGACGGAGCTTAGCGTCGTTGTTAATCACATTCAAAGCCACCTCGTTGCTGGCCAGATTATGGGTAACCGTCCATTCCCGCTCGGCCGGAGCATACATGGTCGTGGCCAGGCCTGGAACTTCCCGGGAGTGTCCAAGATCTCTCAGGTGATCATCTTCAGGACGGGGAGATCTCACTGGAAGAAGCAGACTGCAGCCGCCTGTATAAATAGTCTGGCGCACCGGCTCGGGTGGCGGCCAGGCCAGGGGCCAGTACGAACTTGAGACGGCGAGACGTATACGGTGACCGGCAGGAAAGCGCTGCCCCACATCATTCAACTTCACCTCGACCTCATACTTGCGCCCCGGTTCCAGGTCAACAGGTTCTTCATGACTCCTGTAATGGGTCAAGTTGAGGATGCCAAAGGTGACCCTGGTCGCCCGGTCGTTGGGAGCTACATCAGAAAGACGGACAGCTACCATGGAGACGGGTTTGTCAACGCTTATTTCAAGAATCACCCTGACTTCTCCCAGAATCTCGAAATCCTCCGCCAGGGGTTCAGTATCGAAAATCAAGGCTCCGCCATCCTCTTCCCGCTGATCCCAGGGAAGGTCGGTATCCTCCGCATAGGAGCACCATTTGCCGGCAAAAAGCCCGACACTTAGAGGGCTCTGAATGGTCAGCTCCTCATCTTCTATATCCTCAACCTTTTCCGGAACCAGAAGGCGCCTGTTTATGCGGAAGACTTTCTCCTGTATGCGTTCTGACGGCCATTTTTCCTCCGCTACCCAGCGCCCAGGTCTCTTTGGGAGCAAAGGATTGACCGTATCCTGCATCCAGGCCCGAAGTATGGGATCCTTATCTATCCCTCGATCAATACCTTTCAGCCAATGGTCCCACCATCGTAGACATTCTCCAAGAAAATCAATGGTTGGTCCCGGGCCTCCCAAATGGGGATACTTGTGGCCCCAAGGGCCTACCAGGCCCCGGCGAGGCACCTGCAGGTTCTCCAACAGTCGAAAGACCGTGTTGGAATACCCGTCAGCCCAGCCGCTGACCGCCATTACCGGAACTTTGATCGCACTGTAGTCTTCGCAGACCGAGCCGTGTTTCCAGAAATCGTCGCGTCGCTGATGCTCCAGCCATTTTTTGATCCAAAGACCGCTGCCTTCCAGGCGATCGAGCCACAACTGCCGCCATTTTTCACCGACCACCAGGGGATCAGGGGGACAGGAGTTGAAACCGAACATGGTGGATGCCCAGGAAAGATTGTCGGTCAGCAGGCAGCCCCCCATATAATGCACATCGTCGGCGTACCGATCATCGGAAGAAGAGACCGAGATAACCGCCCCAAGCTCCGGAGGCTGCAAAGAGGCAATCTGCAGGCCATTGAAGCCTCCCCAGGATATGCCGAACATTCCCACCTCTCCGCTGCACCACGGCTGACTGG
This sequence comes from Desulfobia sp., assembly GCA_041641775.1. Lineage (GTDB taxonomy): Bacteria > Desulfobacterota > Desulfobulbia > Desulfobulbales > SURF-16 > JAWLDV01. The sequence continues at coordinate 2,774 of JBEPXR010000329.1, forward strand.
CTATCCACTTCAAAATTTCCAGGCCGTCACTCAGTTCCTGCTGGAGATATTCATCATAAAGGATGCCTTCTGAATCACCGCTTCCCCTGATGTCCACCCGCACCCCGGCATATCCATGGCTCGCAAAAAACCCGTGGCTTTGAGCATCCCGCATTGCCTTGTGATCCCTTTTACGATACGGGATATACTCCAGGATAGCCGGAACGGGGTTCTGCTCAGCATCCGGCGGCAGCCAGATCTTGGCGGCAAGAGAGCAGCC
>JBEPXR010000330.1:0-3031 GCA_041641775.1 Desulfobia sp.
CGCCTTCTGGTTCAGGCCAGCATGATTCAACTTGTGGGCAAGTATCTCGGTCTTCCCTACTGGCGACTGCTTGGGGATGACACCCATCCGGATCCGGTGGTCACCGACCAGATCAGCACCACCTACTATCAACTGGATGATGCCAGCAAGACAAGCGCGGTTCAACTCTGGCTCTACCTGCACGGCTACGATACCGAACTGACCGGGACAATCGACCAGACGACCGCCAAAGCCCTTGAGGATTTCCGCCCCGGCTATACCCCTGATCAGGGAATAGACGAAGAACTCTTCAAAAAAGTCTACCTGACTATCCCGGTAACGAATCAGGCCTACGCCCGCCGCCAGCAGCTCAATCAGATGTTTGCCCAGATGCAGGCCGCTCCCGCCTCCCAGCCGGAGGAGCAGGTCCAGAGCGCTGAACAGCCGGTCCAGAATCAGGAGCCTGCAGCCGGCTCCCAGGCGGAAGTTGCTGAATCCAGCCAGGAGCAGCAGCCGGCCGCTTCCCGGCAGAATAGGGCTGCGACCGTCGAACAGACCGCAGCCGAAGAGACGACTCCCGTTTCTTCCAGCCAGGGAGGAGGATTTGGTCGCAGGCTGTCGGAGGATGAATGGTAGGATATCCTGGTATAATCGGGCGCCTTGTGCTCTGCGCCCTGCCGGGCCTTCTCTTCCTGGTCTCGTCCGTCCAGGCCGGTAATAAGGAGATGGTGGAAAAAGATGTCCTGGAGCTTGATGAGCTGAACAAAAGCGTGGTACTAAGTCTGCCGGACCTTCCCGCTCACGGTGAAGTTGAGATAGAGGCGGATATTCGCTACCGGGAGGGAAAACCGGATATCGAAATTCTGCGCAAAAAGATACGAGCTATCAATAAACCCCATGCCAGGAACGGGACAGGGGAAAACAACAAATTGGAAACCAGAAAAGAATCGGGTTTGATAAAGGAGGGGAAAAACTATGAGGTTGAGCAGTAAGGCGTTCTGCCTGTTGATGATATGTTCCCTGGCGTCTGTCTCTCTTTGCTGGGCGGGCAATAAGAAAATCATGACTACCAGGGCGGCCAAGGTCCTGGCTGAAAGGGCCATTGTCGAATCGATCTACGGCGTCAAAATCCGCTCGACCGAGGAAGTCGTCGACATGGTGGCCGCCGGTTTCAAAGGAAGGACCGAGACTAAAACCAAGGCCAACATCCGGGGCATCAAGGTGGAGGAAGTCGTTTATGATGCCGAAAAGGATATAGCCAAAGCCACGGCATCCATAACCCTGGATACGTTTACGAACATTGACGGCCAGGCCATGGACCTGGGTGGCAAGACCTTCAGGAGAGTGGCTTTCGCGACATCAACCCCCTCCCAGGCCGGACCGATTCAGGCTCTGAGAGCCGCTGAGCTCGACGCCTACAAACAGCTGGCCAAACGCATCGTCGGGTTCACCCTGGAGAGCAAAACAACTGTGGAGAACTACATCCTGACCTCTGATCTGGCAAAGTCGAAAGTCCTGGCTACCATGTACCTTGCCAGGGTGACCGATTACGGCTGGGACAGCGACGGGGACGCCTACATCAAGATGGCCATCGACACCAGGGAAGTCTCTGACATATTGGGTCTGCAATTCCAGAATGAAGATGAGATTATCAAGGTGGAAGGCAACGGCGCCTATGTTGACGACTTCTCCAATTCCTAATTCTCTGAAGGTACGATCATGTCTGTTTACGAAAAACTGAAATTTTTTCTTCTGGGAATCCTGACTCTTACCGGCATTCTTCTCTTGACGGGGGCGGCGGATAAGACCGCTCCTACCCTCAATTACGGACGCTACCAGCTTAGTGCCTGGGCCACTCAGCTGGACAGGAACAGCGGTATTATCGGGGCATTTGTCATGGATACGGTATCCGGAGAGACAAAGACCGTTTATCTCCGGGAGTATGGGGATATTCCCGAAAGCCGGATAGCCAAGAATGATCTGAAAAAATCATTCAGTGCCATTCCCTGAGCCCTTTATCCCACCTTGCTGGTTTTATTATGACAGGAGACATGTTCAAACAATGAAACAGGCACCCTTGTATTCTCTTCTGCTTCTTCTTTTCTTCCTTCCCTTTCTGACCGGTTTTATCGAAATCAATATCGGGGAGGATAACCAGGTCAACACCGGCACCGTCGTAACTTCACAATCATCCGACTGTCTGGAGGGCAACAGCAAAACAGCCACGGAAGCCAGGGAAGTCAAGGGATTCTCCTCCCTGGTAATCGCCGGCAGCGCCTTTGATCTCAATATAGTGGGCGACCAGGATACTTCACTTTCCCTGACCGCCGCTGAAAATCTCCTCTCCTCAATCATTACCAGAGTAGAGGGCGAGATCCTGACCATAAGGGCCGACCGTTCGATCTGTTCGAAGGGGCCGATCACGATAGATATCAGGACCCCGAATCTTCGCTCCGTCTCCGCCTCCGGAGCGAACACCCTGAGCATGGAGGGGGAATATCCGGAACTCGACATTTCCCTGGACGGCGCCTCGGAACTCACCCTGACCGGCAGGGGAGATAGACTGACTGCCGGCCTGTCTGGCTCGACAACCCTGGAGGCTGGCGAATTCCAGGCCAATGCAGTGGAAATAGAGGCTGACGGTTCTGCTTCGGCCACGGTTCATGCCGGGCACTCGCTTACCGCCAGGAGTTACGGCGCCAGCGATATAACCTATTCAGGCAACCCTGCCAAACTGGATACCCACACTTCCGGAGCAGGAGACATCTCTCAGGGTGAATAAAAAGGCATGAGCAAAACCCCTGTCTGGATATTTCTCTTAACATTCTCAATTGTAGCCATAGCTGAAGCGGCCCAGGCCCGGACCATCAATCAGGCGATGGTCAAGATTTACACGGTCTACAACCGCTACAGCTACCACAACCCCTGGCAGAAGAAGGGCCAGCAGATCTTTCACGGTTCAGGCTGCATAATAAGCGGACAGAGGATTCTCACCAGCGCCCATGTCGTCAGCGATCAGGTTTACATCCAGGTGAGGCGTGGCGGAGAAGCG
>JBEPXR010000331.1:0-3026 GCA_041641775.1 Desulfobia sp.
CGTCCCGAACACATGTTTCGTCAGATACGCGGCGAGGACCTGAACATTGCCGCCTCCCTGGCCTGGGGCCCCAATTCTTCATTGCGGGTTTCCCCCTGCAGCTCAACCAGGAGGTCGATATCTTTGAGACGGAAAATTTCGCGGATACGGACCATCATATCGGCGGCCTGCTGACCTGAGGAAGCCGGGAGCATGAGATGACCGACAAAGAAGCTGGTCGATTCAGCCAGGTGTGGACTCAGTCCCGCACCGGCCAGGCGCTTGGCCCAGATATCACGGGGAAGATCGGTAGAAATGCCACAGCCGTCTCCTTCGCCGTTAATGTCCCCCGAGCGGTGGCCCATCTTTCTGAGGGCGTCGATGGTCTGCACTATATTGGCATGGGTGCTGTGTCCCCTTTTGTCTATAAAGGCTATTATGGCACAGGCGTCTCTGTGTTCGGTTATCTGATTATCCAGGTTCGGCAAAGTGTACATATCGTCTGTGTATTTGGTTAAGAGGTAGCGGAAACAACGTTTCAACTTACTTGAGAGGCGTGGGGACGTCAAGGGCAAACCCCGGCGGGAGCCGGAGAGGCATACTGTTCCTGCTATGGATACATACTGGCCGGGGCAGTCGTTCTTCCCTGGGGATAGGTGCAAAAAAACAGGGTTGCCCGGCTACCGTGTAAAAAGCCGATTGTCTGGCGGACGCTCAGGAAATGGTGGAAAAAGCTCAGCGCTTCGTGGGATTGTCTGCTCCGGCGTAATATTCACACTTGGTAAAATCCATGGGCTGATGGCATCCGGGACAGTGGTGCTCGCGGTTGAATTCATCTGAAAATATCTCTTTCTCTCTGCCGCAGTTCGAGCATTTACAGATAAATGATTCAAGATGTTTGAATTCTTCAAATCCGGGACAGTGTGTTGGTTTGGTCATTTGCTTATCTCCTTGTTTTTTATTTGGAATTCCATCACAGACAGTTCAAGGTTGATCATAATTGGCCGCCTTCAGACAGTCAAGGGCTAACTATGTGATAAGCGGGGAAATTCAATTTCTTGACTTATTCATTCAGAATAATTATAAATAGCAATATATATCATATAAAAGTCTCTCGAAACCGCAAACCTGGAGTGATCCAGGGACGCAAAGTCACGGGCCAGATGCTGGCAGCCGGGCTGCCGAAGGAGATTCCCCAGGGAATGCCGTTTCGAAAGGAAACGGTTTTTTTTTGCTCTCCGCCTCACTTATATAGTGTATATCTGTGGACGGAGGCTTTCAAGGAGAGTCTGTCGGTGGAAAACAGGGAAGCCATTTATGCCAGGCAGGTACAGTATGTCTACAAGTATCTGCCGGCAAGTATTGTCGCTAATATCATTAATGGCTCGATCCTCGTTTTCGTCCAGTGGACCGTCATTTCCGGTCATGTCCTGTTGATCTGGTTTGTCTGCCTGGCTGCTGTGAACCTGGCCCGCTGGATTTCTTATCAATCTTACCGGCGCAACCTGCTCAAATCGTTTTCCGACCGAATCTGGGGCAATTTCTACATTTTCCTTCTCTTCATTTCCGCTGTTGTCTGGGGGTCGACCGGTATATGGCTGTTTCCCGAAGACAATGTCGTCCATCACATCTTTATCGTCTTCATCCTCGGCGGAATGACGGCCGGTGCGGCAGCCTCGACCGCCGCTCTGGGTGGGGCCTTTTATTTCTATTGTTACCCGATGATTGCCCCCATAACCATCAGGTATTTTCTGGAAGGCGATAAGGTTCATCTGTCCATGGGACTGCTTATCCTGATCTATGCCCTTTTTTCCACGTTAACCGCCCGTCATGTCCACAGGATCATTTATGACTCCATCAAGCTTGTTTTTGAGAATGAATACGAAGTTTCCGTCAGGAAAAAGGCGGAAGAGTCCCTGCGCGAGTCCCTGGAGCGCATCGAGGAAAAGGTCGGGGAGAGAACGGCTGAACTGGTCGAAGCCAACCGGAGGCTGAAAGAGGAGATCCTGGAGCGGGAACAGGCGGAGGAGGAGAAGAGGGAGCTGATCGATACCCTGGAGAAGACCCTTTCCGAGGTCAAAACCCTCAGCGGTCTGCTGCCTATCTGCGCCGCCTGTAAAAAGATACGGGACGACAGGGGGTACTGGAAACAGATAGAGTCGTACCTGAGCGAACATTCGAACGCCGTGTTCAGCCACAGTATATGTCCGGAATGCAGCAGGAAGCTGTATCCTGAATTGGACGAACCGGACGAAGATTGAATACCGGGATGCAGTCTTTCCGATATCAGGTGCCTGCTGCAATCCGGCAGATCACGGCAAATTCCTCCGGATCCAGTGCTCCCGAGCTTACCATCAGACCAGCGATTCCCTTTATCTGCAGATAGTCAGCGGCGTTGCCCGCCCTGATCGAACCGCCATAAAGGATGGGGCAGGAGGGAGCCATCTTCTGTATCTCTCCAACAGCCACTCCAGCCTCTTCCAGATCCTGGGAGACATCCCGACCTATGAAGCCCGCCGGCCCGTAGCCTATAACGACTTTATCCAGGTCATCTTCATCGAGAGCGGCTATTCTGGCCCTGGCATACTCCCGGTCCACACAGAGAATCGGCTGAATACCGGCATCCACGGCTTCCCGAACCTTGTTGGCCACCTCCTGGTCCGTTTCATGAAAATAGCGTTTTCGTTCTGCGTGCCCGACGATGGCGTATTCAGCTGCGTCTTTTATCATATCGGCGGCTACGGCCCCTGTATAGGCTCCCGGCGGAAAAGGCGAGATGTCCTGGGCGGCCAGGTGAAGGTTTTTGCAGTCAGACTGCCGAATCTTTTCAGACATTGACTCAAGGTAAACGAAAGGCGGTGCAACAATCATTCTCGTTCCCGGGGAGACGGGGCATATATGCAGAAAAGTCCTCATCCATTTTTCAGCTTCGGCCTTGTTCTTATAGGCTTTCCAGTTGGCCAGGACATATCTGGTCATCTTTTTCCTCCGTTAAGGGTCTTTATGTTTCTCCCGGCCAGTTGGTCGGCAAGCCTCACCGGTTCGGG
>JBEPXR010000332.1:0-3022 GCA_041641775.1 Desulfobia sp.
CTATCTATGTTTCCGCCACCCCCGGGAATCTGGAAATGGAAAAGAGCGGCGGAAGGGTGGTCGAGCAGATTATCCGGCCCACCGGACTGCTCGATCCGGCCGTGGAGATTAGGCCGGCCGGAAACCAGGTCGATGACCTCCTGGAAGAGATCAGGAAAAGAGAAGATGCAGGAGAGGGGGTGCTGGTAACCACCCTGACCAAGAAAATGGCAGAGGATCTCCAGGAATATTACCAGAGTCTGGGCGTCAGGGTGGAGTATCTTCATTCGGATATCAAGACTCTGGACCGTATTGAACTGATCAGAAGGCTGCGCCGCCGGGAATTTCAGGTGCTGGTGGGGATAAATCTCCTCCGGGAGGGACTCGATATTCCCGAAGTCTCTCTGGTTGCCGTCCTCGATGCGGACAAGGAAGGTTTTCTGCGCAGCGAACGCTCCCTTATCCAGACCTGCGGCAGGGCGGCCAGAAACGTCGACGGCATGGTCATTCTTTACGGGGACAGGGTCACCGGCTCCATGCAGCGGACAGTGGATGAGACGGAGCGCAGGCGCCGCATTCAGAAGAAATATAACCTGGAGCACGGCATTGAACCCAGGACCATTCAATCTACCATTAAAGATGTGGCGGGCACTGTTTACGAGATCGGCAGGGAGGAAAAGGCACTCGAGCTGGCTGCCGAGGAAGCCGGGAAGTACGAGAACCTGGATGATCTCAGGAAAGAGATCAGGGAACTGGAGAAGGAGATGAGGAAGCAGGCCGAGGATCTGGCTTTCGAAAAGGCGGCCGAACTGAGGGACAGAATAGAAGAACTCAAGGATCTGGAGCTGCAATGGCTATGATAGCCGCTTATCTGATCAGAGTTGTTTTCTTTCTCTGGTTTTCTACCTGCCGGGTGAGGAGAAAGGGCTACGAGCATTTCCGGGAGCTGGCCGAGTCGGGTGAGCCCTTTATCGTCAGTTTCTGGCACTACGGCGTCATCTATATCGTTCATATCGCAAGTGATCTGCCGTATACTGCCATGGTAAGCAGCAGCAGAGACGGAGATGTACTGGCGAGAGTTCTGGAATCCAAGGGGTTTGTCACGGTCCGCGGCTCCAGGAACAGGAAAGGGGTAAGCGCCGTCAAGGGCCTTCTGCGCCAGCTTAAAAAGGGCAGGGTGGCGGTCGTAGTGGCGGACGGTTCACAGGGACCGGCCAGGGAGGCACAACCAGGCGCCATTCTCCTGGCCAGCCGCACCGGGGCTCCCATCATTCCCCTGGGCTGGGCTTCAAGCCGGTATAAGACTTTTCGCAGCTGGGACAGGACCGTCCTGCCCCTGCCTTTTTCCACCATAACCGTGATGTGTGACGAACCGTTTTATATACCGGCCCGGCTGGATGAAGAGGGAGTGGAGCACTATCGGCTGGAGCTGGAAAAACGACTGAACGGGCTATACGCAAAAAATTGGCGGGAATATGGCAGGGAGGGGCATTAGAAGAGCAGGTGGTCCGAATTGGGCAGGCGATATTATGGTGTGGCAGAAGGCCCACAGTGTGGGTGAAAAAACCGGAACCGGGGCTGAAGCCCACGATTCCGGCAGCCGATTCGATTCCGATTTTGATTTCGATACAGAAGGTCGGGGGTCAGGGGAGTTCCTTCATAATGGAGTCCCGGACTTCCTCGATGGAAGGGGTGCCGTCCACGGATATGACTTTGGGGCCGTCGGTGTTCTTGAAATAGTTGATGGCAGCCACGGTTCCGGTATTGTCGTCGTAGTAGATGTTGTGGCGCTTGTCAATGGCGTCTTCATCCTGATCGTCAGGCCTGGTACTCAGTTCGCCGCCGCATACCCGGCAGACCAGCTTGCCGTCTTTCTCCACCGGTTTGATGGCGTCGAAGGCTATGTGGTTGGGATGGTTGTTGTCGTTGGCGCAGAGACGGCGGCCCATGATGCGCTGCTTGGCGATCTGGCGGTCAAGGACGATTTCGATGACATAGTCCAGGTCCATGTTCTCTTTTTTCAGTGCCTGGTCAAGGGTTTCTGCCTGAACTTTGTTGCGGGGGAAACCGTCGAGAAGCCAACCTTTTTTGCAGTCATCCTCTTTGAGACGGTCGAGGATCATGGGGATTGTGATGTCGTCAGGGACAAGGTCACCGCGGTCAATATATTCCTTGGCCTTTTTTCCAAGCTCAGTGCCGCCCTTGATATTCTGGCGGAAGATTGCTCCTGACTCTATATGGGGGATCTGGTATTTTTCCTGGATTTTGGCACCCTGAGTGCCTTTACCGCTGCCGTTCGGCCCGAAAATGAGAATGTTCATAGTTCCTCTCCTTAAAATGTATTCTTTTTGCAAAAGAAATTAGACTTTTAAAGAGACGACTATATACGATATGGGCCGTTATTTCCAGAGGAAATTTTTTTTCAACCTCCTGCCACATGCAGGCGGTGAGGCTGCAAAGTTTTTCAGTTCTCAGTTCAGCTCTTTGATATCGAGAACAGAGCCGTTAAGCCTGACAAACTCTTGGATGAGCTGCTTTCTTTCCTTAATTCCAAGGCGGAAATAGATAGGGCTCATCATCAGGATTCGGATAGCGATTCTCTTGGTCATGGTAAACCTCCTTGCGCCGGACAGCAGCGACAAGCCATGATGTGATTTATAAGTCTTATCGTCAATTCGTTCCTTCTACATAAATCAGTTTAATGCCCCCGCTGCTCGGAGTTGGTAATTAATGGAGGTAACATTAATTATTGCAAAAAGAGCTGGGTTATGTAGGTTTTAATGAAATAGTGGTGCAAATTATTTGCCATTTAAGGTCTTTTTAGTTAAATATTTTTTAATTGTATATTTCTGACGTAAAATAAGGTAATTATGTAAAGGTACTGTAAAGAGTATTTTTCTCTTTTCCGAAACTGCCTGAATTCACGTGGTGAAATAACCCACAATGTGACACAAAAACGTTTATATGAGCAACGTTCTGCACATATCAAAAAAATATTCAATAAAATTGAGTTATTTTCGATAAGTAGAGTATGAAAAACCCT
>JBEPXR010000333.1:0-3012 GCA_041641775.1 Desulfobia sp.
GGCGTAGTTTTCATGACCCTGCCTGCCGGTCAGCGAGGTGTGGAGCAGGCCTATATTGAAAGAGCCGGAATCGTAACCGGGGAATTCAGCAGCCAGGTTGTCAGTCACCGAACGGGTGGGGTAGCTCCGGCCGTGAATCGCAACCCCCAGGTCATCAAGTTTCAGGGACTGGGTTTTTCCTGAAGAAAAAAATACTGTATTGTCGGGCAGAGGCATGGCCCTGGTAATCTGGCTGGCAGCATCATGGTTGCCGGAGACGATGAAAACCCTGATTCCGGCCCGGGCCAGTCTCCCCATCCGGCCGAGGAAGAAGAGGCCGGTGTTGTAATCCTTCCAGTCTCCGTCATAGAGATCACCGGCAATCAGGACGAAGTCCACCTCTTCCTCGACCGCCAGGTCGATCAGGTTGTCGAAGGCCCGCCTGGTTGCCCCCCGGATCTCATCAACCGGAGCGTCCTCATGGGCTTCCAGCCCCTTCAGGGGACTGTCGAGATGGATGTCTGCGGTATGGATGAATTTGAACATGGTATGGAAGTGGGAGTATATCCTGGAGTCCGAGTGGTAAAGAGAGGCAAAAAAGCAAACAATAATTTACGGTTATAGCTCAATTGGCCGCTTGTTGCAATGACGGAAAACATGGTTTCCGGAAGACCTCCGCAAAGACGGGGAGAGGGCGGCTGCCCGAGACGGGAATAAGGCTCGCTGGCCAGTCTGCCGGGACGCTTCAGCGGTGGCGAACTTCCAGTTCCACGAATTCAGGGAGGATCCGGTCATAATAGTCCCTCCAGCAGTCCACTCCCTTCATGGTACCGCTGCGCTGGTGCTGCATAAAGCGGCAGCCCCCGAAGCAGAGAGGCAGGTACAGGCAGGTGCGGCACTCATCCTCCTGCTTCCACTGTTCCAGATGGTAGATGCCGGAGTACTCCTCAATTCCGTCATTCAGGCTGCCGATGGTGTAGTCCCGGTGGCCGATGATGGCAGGGCACTTGTAGAGATCGCCGTTGTAGTGGATGGTCAGGGAGTCGTCCATATTGACCATGCAAAGGGAGGGGCTGATTTTCGGAGTCCTGTAGCCCCGCCGCTTGACTTCTTTTCTGAGAAGAAGGGCGGCTTCAGCCACCCAGGGTTCGCCAACCGAGGAGCATCCGGCGCAGAAGTCCGGAGATGCCGTTCCTTGCCCGGCCTGCATGGCGGAGGCGAACTGGACCCTGCCTAACCGTTCAGGGGAAAGGCCCTCCTGTTCGAAGATATCGAGGAGTCCGGGAAAAGCGGGATAGTTGTCCCGGTCGAAATTACCGCCGATCCCGATCTGGGTGAGTTCGCAGCAGGTTTTGATATTTTCCAGGATGCACTCGAAACTCGGGGCTCCTGAGGAGAAGGGCCGAGCTGCGTTATGTACTTTCGGGGGGCCGTCCACGGTGATCCTGACACCGCCCAGGCCGTAGTCGTTGAGTTCGGCCACCGTTTCCCTGGTCAGCAGGGAGCCGTTGGTGACCAGGGTGAAGAGGAACCTGCCACCCCGCTCCTCGACAAAGGGCTTGAGCTCTCCGGCAATCTCCTTGATCCGCCCGGTATAGAGCAGGGGTTCGCCCCCGTAGAAATCCAGGGTCAGCTTTTTCTTATGCCCGCCGTAGCGCTTCTTGACAAAGTCAATGAGCTGGCGGGCCGTCTTTTCGGTCATGGCAGCCCCGTTTTTCAGCCCTTCCTCGTAGCAGTAGCGGCAGCGGAAATTACAGCCCATTCCCAGAATCACGGCGATGCTCAGCCCTCGGTTGGCCAGGTTGATCCGGCGGTCCAGTTGGAGAACCTCTTCTCTCTCTGCGGAGGGGTCAAGAACCAGCATACCCATCTCGGCCAGGGTCCAGTGCCACTCTTCCGGCATCGTGACCTCGGCGAGAGCGGCAAAGGCTTCCTTGGTCAACAGGGTGATGCCCCCGTTTTTAGTGGAAAACAGAAGCTGGTAGCGGCTGTCGGTCTCAGAAGGCCAGGCGGCGAGGTAGGAGGAAAGATGCATGGGGTTGGGGAGGGGAGCAGAAAAAGGGGGACCGTTGCCCCCTTTTTTTGTTCAGGTACGATACTAATCGACTTTGGTGGGGGTAGGTCCGGTTGAACAGCAGGAGTCAATCGCCATTTCTTCAGGCAGGCGGTGGGGTTCAACGACGATCAGGACTGGTTGTTCCATTTGCAGCACCTCCTTTGGTAAAGGGGAATCAATGAAAAGATGTTGACCGCGGCCTTTTCTCGTTTCCTCAATTCCTTATTCATCACCTGGGTAATATGCCCTAATACTCAGAGAAAAGCAATTTTTTTCAGGACGTTTCCCCAATTTTTTTGGAAAAAAAGAAGCAGTTTGCTTAAAAATGGAAGCGCAGGCCGGCTTCCAGCCAGCGGTCGGTATTGGGGTAGGCGTCCCAGGAATACTGGGAGGCGTTAAAGAGATTGCGGACCACGAAGAAGCCGTCGGCCGACAGGCCTCCCTGCTGCCAGAGCTTCCTGTTGAGGCTCAGATCCCAGACCAGGTTGTCGGACTTGCCGTTATCACCAGGGGAAGAGATAAATTTGTCATAGCCCACCAGGTAGCCGAAGAGCTGGATTTCGGCAACATCCGGGTTGTCGTATTCGGCCAGGAACTTCCAGAGATAGGTCAGATCGCTTCCCCCGGTTTCCGGACGCTTGTGGACGTAGGTGGTGCTGACCCCCAGGCTCAGGTCGTACAGGGGGACGGTGCGCAGGGCCACTTCCACACCCTTGCGGATGAAGTCACCGTCATTGACCTGACCGTCCCAGGCCTTTCTGGCTTCATGATAAAAGAAGGTGGTTTTAAGATTGGCGTAGCGCAGGATATTGGTGTCCAGGCCGGCCTGGTATGACCAGACGATCTCCGGGTCCAGTTCGGTATGTGGATATGAGGCCCCGTAGATGGCCGGGTCGCCTCTCTTGGAGTTTAAGGCCGGTTTCCGGAAGCCCCGGGCCGTATTGAACCGCAGCAGGGTGGAGTCGTGGACTCTCCAG
>JBEPXR010000334.1:0-2999 GCA_041641775.1 Desulfobia sp.
ATATTGAGACAACAACAGAGTCCGTGGAGGAAAAATAATGAGCAGTTCCGAGGATGGCAGGCACAGCCAGCTGGTCCGGGCTATCGGCAAACGTACCGTTGAATACCTGAAGTCCGATCTCCATATCCCGACCAGGGATGCAGCCCTGCACATGGAGGATGTCAAGCGCATGCAGCTCCGCTACCTGACCTCGATCCTGGCGGTGGAGGCGGACATCCGCATGCTTATAGCCTTCAGTTTCGACGAGAAGCTGGCGGAGCAGATATATATCGTCAGCACGGAGGGCCTGGAAATCGATGATGACGAAGAGGAGATGATGCGGGAGGAGGTGGTCACCGAGCTGATCAACGTCATCGTCGGCAATGCCTTGAGCGATCTGGCCGCCAGCGGCACCACCATTCCCATCTCGCCGCCGTACGTGATCAATGAGGCCAAAAGCATTACCCGTCCCAGGGAGGCCACCTTCTACACCCTGGACCTCAGCACTGACCTGGGCGTATTGAGCATCCATTTCATCGGCCCCAGGGAACTTTTTGATCTGAACCTCGATTATGTGGAGAGCCTGAAATGAACAAACTCAGTATCATGGTAGTTGACGATTCGGCCCTGGTCGTCAAAAGACTGGCGGCCATGCTGGAACAGCTGGGGCACGAGGTGGTCAAAATCTGCAAGACGGGTCAGGAGGCGGTCCAGACCATCGAATATTCGGTGAAAAACGGTCTGCCCCTGCCCGATCTTATCACCATGGATATCACCATGCCGGACATGGACGGCATCAATGCGACCAAGCACATTCTGGCGGCCTGTCCCGAAGCCCTGATCATCATGGTCACTTCCCACGGCCAGGAGCAGATGGTGATCGACGCTGTCTCGGCCGGGGCCAAGGGCTATGTGCTCAAGCCGATAAAGCAGGAGAAGCTCAAGGAGAGCATCAAAAACGTCATGTCCCACTACCGGCGCAAGTAAACCCGTACCCGCTTACCTGGCTGCCAGCCTGCAGGCCTCGTCAAGTTCACGGCTCTGCAGGCGGATCACCTTCTCCGCCTCGGCCCTGAGATTGGCCAAGTTTTTCTCGGAGACGTCATCCATGTGGGCGCTGGCCATGGAGAGTTCGGCCTGCAGCCGGATGTGGCGTTCACCGAGGAGGCCATTCATCTGGTAGTCGGCAGTTTCCGACAGGCCGTTGTTGATGCAGGCAAGCAGCAGGATTGTCCATCCCGTTTTTCCCCAGTCCCGTATGCGGGTAGGAGGCATGGGATCGGTGACCAGGCCGGCACCGAGGGAGAGGACGAAGAAATCCCTTTCCTCCGGAAATATCTTCCGGGCCTCCACATAGGCGGAGACTGCGGGCGAGTTGACGAAAACCCCGCCGTCAATCAGGTGCCTGGTCTCACCATAAATATCAACCATTGCCGGATCATAAAAACGGGGCGCGGCTGAAGAGGCCCTGCCGATATCCCTTATCCGTAAAGAACGGAATTTTTCCTGCCAGTTTTTGAAGAAAAAGGGCTTGTGGGTTTCCAGGTCATAGCTGGTGACCATGATTTTCGTGAGCCCCTCGCCGAAGAGGGCCTCTCCGAAGCACTCCTTGAGAAAGTCTTCCATTATCTCGTGGGAGTAGAGTTCGCTCCTCAAACCGCTTATTGACGAGATCTTTCTCCAGAGCGGGCAGGAAAACAGGTCCCGGCTCCGGTCCTGAAAAATATCGGCAAGCTCCATTGCGGAATAATGCGTTTCGCCGCTGCCGTCACTTTTGCCCAGGCCCAGGGCGAGCAGTGCTCCCGCCGAAGACCCGGCGATAAGATCGAAGGACTGTGCCGCTGGCCTGCCCGACCTTTTCTCAATCTCGGCCAGAACCAGGGCCGGGATGAGTCCCCGGACCCCGCCCCCGTCAATGCAGAGTATTTTTTTCATGGCGTCTCACCGGCCTTCGAAGCGGGTTGAACTTTTTTTCATGAGGCCAGGAAGGTTTCCGGCTTCAGGCGCTCCCGGCAGTTCTGGCTGAGTTTTTCGGCTATTTCCCGCAGGGGAGGGGCCTGGAAGGCAATGGCCTCGGTCGGGCAGATCTTGACGCAGGCGTGGCAGAGCAGGCAGCTTTCAGGGTCGGCCTGGACGGTCGCTTCGATACGGATGGACCCGCTGGGGCATTTCGCGGCACAGATCCCGCAGATGGTGCACAACTCGGAGTCAACGGCAGGGGCGATGTGTTTTTTCTCCATTCCCTCCCTGTAGGGGACGTTCCCCGGCACCTCGAGAGGGGGCAGGTCCTCGAGCCGGTCGGCGGCGGCGAGCATCTCCTTGATTTCCAGACCGAAGGCCGCCGCTATGGTGGCATCCATCTGATCGGGCCGGTTGTTGGCAATCGGCAGTTCCTGGCTGGCAAAGGAGTGCTCCCCGATAAACGCTCCTCCGGCCACCGGCTTGAAATCCAGTCCCCCAGCCAGGTCTCTGAGTTCCACCAGGGCGTCATCATAGGCCCGGTTCCCGTAAACGACCACGACGGCGGCCGGCATGCCTCCGCCCCTGAGCTGCCTCAACCTGTCGGCAGCAAGGGAGGGGACCCTTCCGGCGTAAACCGGAACGCCTATCAGGGCGAGATCCCCCTCCAGGTCTGGTGCTCCAGTCTCCTCAAATTCCGGAAGGGTCATGTCGATCCGCCGGATGCCGTCGGGGGCCAGGCCCCTGGCTATATCTTCCAGAACGCGCCTGGTGGTGTCGGTGGGTGAAAAGTAAATCAACAGCAGCCGTCTGACGTC
Organism: Desulfobia sp.; assembly: GCA_041641775.1. Taxonomy (GTDB): domain Bacteria; phylum Desulfobacterota; class Desulfobulbia; order Desulfobulbales; family SURF-16; genus JAWLDV01. Next base: position 2,757 of record JBEPXR010000334.1, read on the forward strand.
CATATCTTCCTCCTGTCCCTATTATCCCGACTCGGAAGGATTCTGTCAACAGCGGCCTGAATCAGCCGATCTTGGGACGTTTTTCTCCGACCTGGACCGGAAAAGGTGTTGAATGTCGGCAGCTGATGCACCATAATCAGAGAAAGGGGATTCGAAGATCCTGAATTTTACAGGCCGTTCGCAAACAGGTCATCAGTCTGATACACAGGAAAATGATAAAGAAAAGGGGAGAGATTATGCGAT
>JBEPXR010000335.1:0-2996 GCA_041641775.1 Desulfobia sp.
TCTATCAGGAACTTCTCACTTTCCCGGGTTAGAGGAGGGGAATTACGGGAGGAAAAAGGCCATCAAGCGGAGTGTCGGTCTCTTTCTCCGGGCAGAATAGTAACTCAGCTGGCCTTGATCAGAAAGCAAATCTCAGGCCAAGGTAGTAGTTATGGCTGGCAAACTCCGTCTCGGCAGATCCGAAATCCGGATCTGAAGTCTTCAGATAACGGTATTTCAGATCTACCATGAAGTCTTCATCTATGGTATAGCCGATTCCGGCCCCGAACTGGTAAGCGGGGACATAATCGTGATCACCTTCCAGACGGAGATTTGTGCCGGGAAGGATGATGTCGCTTACGTCAATTTTCGCATATCCCAGACCGGCATTGATAAAAGGTGTAAAAGAAGTCGCATTGCTGAAATCGTAGTAGATATTGGCCAGCAATACCGCACTTTCAGTCTCCCCATACTTGTGGGTCCTGCCCATCGCGACCGTATCGGCTCTGCTGAAGTCGTTTTCCTGATGTGAAAACTCAAGTTCAAGCCTGAGGTTCCTGCCAAAGCGCTTGCCGTAGGCCGCCGCGAGAGCGAAATCATCGTCAAACTCGAAATCGGCCCTGGCTCCCGAGTCGAAGACCGTCGCGGAGTTGTCCGGGGCCGAAACACCGACATGACCGCTCACATATGACTTGTCTTCGCTGCAAGCGGAGGTATAGCTCAAGAGGAGAAGGAGGATAGTGCCGATCGAGATCGTCAAAGTCTTCCTGTTCATAGTTTCTCACCATTGCTGCATAAAGCGGCTAAGGAATTACACTGATAATTATTATTAAACTAATACTGGTCGTGATCTATGTCAACAGAGCAATTTGTTTCCCCTCAGCAGCATAGCCTCTGCCGCCATCCCTTCGTTTACGAAGAGAAATTGCTTTCCCTATTTGATTTTTCGCTTCTTCTGTTCCAGTTTGATGTCGAGTCTTTTGAGTCTTTCGATGGTCTTCTTGGTGGCCTGGTGCTCCTGGACCAGGTGATCGAGCTGGCGACGCAGCTCGGCGTGGTTTTTTTCCAGTTCAAGGTAGTCTTTTTCGAGGGCGATCTGTTCGCCCTGCAGGTCGATGTATTCCATCTTGATCTGGATAAAGCCTTCCAGTCTGCTCAGGAGGTTTTTCAAGTAGTAGATTTCATGTACTCTCGACTCCGGAGGTAGAGAGCTGACATAGTGATCAAGAGAGGAAAGGGCTTTGCCGTAATTCGGCCTCGGATTGTTATGATGGGAATAGAGGAGAGTAAGGTAGTAATGTCCCTCGGGCGTCAGGGAATTACGTGAACCGGCTGGTTTGGTGCCGAGTTTCTTCTTCAGAAGGGAGATTTCCTCTTCGATCTGATTGGTCGGCATTGCCAGGTAATACTCCGGAATCTCACATAAAAGCTGCTGTCGCGCACACCCGGAGGCGAGGAAAGCTGCAGCGGCTATAAGTAGTGCCTTTTTGACGGAGTGGACAATGTTCAACAGATTTTCTCCTTGAACCTTCTAGTTCTGTATGCCGGAGGTACGGCGGGTTTCCCTAACATGGCCTGCCCTGTCATCCCTCCGGTTCTTCACGAACGTACTGCCCTGATGAGATTTGGCGAGTTTTTTGAGTTCAGCCGCGATTTCCGAAATTTCGATATGGCTCATCTTCTTTTGATGTTCATTGGTGACAACGGCGATGGAAATGGACATCAGCGGGAAGCGGACTTCCTCTCCCTGACGGGTGTAACCGGTTATATACCCTTTCGTCCTGTCCTCGGTGCTGTAAAAAGACTGAATCGTCCGGTCGAATTCCCGGATTACGGCCTCACAGATGGGCTTGTGCCGCAAGGGGTTGCCAATAATAGCAAAATCGTCTCCACCGATATGACCGACAAAGTCATCTTTGGAGCCATACTGATCAACTGCGGCGGCTATTATATTGGCGGTGGCCCGAATAACCTCATTTCCTTTGGCATAGCCGTAGCGGTCATTATAGGATTTGAAATTGTCCAGATCCAGCATGCAGAAGGCAATGGTTTCGCAGTTTTTCAATCGATTCTGCAGGACCTTTTCTATGGTCACGCCGCCGGGCAGTCTGGTCAGGGGATTGGAATCGATATACATTTCCTCCAGCCGACCCAGCTGTCTCGTCATTGAATTGAAGGCCTTTGCCAGCTGACCCAGTTCATCGTCTGTGGGGATATCCGCCAGTTGGGTAAATTTTCCCTGGGATATCTCCTCAGTGGCCATTCGCAACTGACGAATGGTGCGGCCGGCACTCCTGGTGATCGCGATAATGGCCCCAATCCCTAAGAGGACGCCGAGACCGGAGAGCAGGAGAGTGGTTCGGAAAATTCTTAGGCTGGTATTGCTGAAAGCAAGCATCTTTTCATTCTTGTTTTCAGTGGCCTTCTTCTCGATCTTCTGGATCAGAACAACAATATCGTCGAGCTTCTCGCTCATGAGCTGATCGATCTCTCTGGCCCGCTCAGGAGAAAGTGGTTCTGCCTTGGAAAAAGCATCAAGGTAGAGAGCCTGGAACTCGTCGTGCAGGGAGGTGAGATGGGCTATGGGGATACTGTGTTTTTCAGGAAGCTCATATACTTCTTTAACCAGATTATGAAAGTCTTCTCCCCTCTGATGAAACATCTCCTGCATCCGTTCACTTTGCAGAATGAGAGAGCGGCGCCCGTAAGCCTCCTGGGCGAGGAGGTTGTCAACCATCCGGTCGGTGATCTGCAGCAGGACCGTGTCATTGCGCAGAACGCTTTTGTTGATTTTGTCGAGTTCCTGCAGGCCCTGGAGGGAAAATGCCGCGATTAGAACGATTACCAGGATAACCGGAAGATTTCCCAGAATCATTTTCTCTTCCAGGGTTAATTTTAAAAATCGTTTCATATGATTCACTTTCCCCCTTTCTCCTGAAAGGGAATTGGTTTCAGTGGAGTCCATAAGTATGTTAAAGCTTGGCCCGGTTATGGCCGGGGAGTATTCCCATTTCAGG
>JBEPXR010000336.1:0-2988 GCA_041641775.1 Desulfobia sp.
GATCGCCTACATCGATTCGGGGGCGCTCATGCCAAGGAGGGTCAGACCATTCCGAAAAACTATACCCAACGACTCGCTGAGCAGAAGGCGGGCCCGGGAGAGTTCCATGTCATCCGAGACAACCCGGTGCTTATTATAGTAACTATGGAAGGCTCCCGCAAGCTCCTGGAGATAGAAGACAATACGGTGGGGAGCCAGATCGTCTGCCGCCTCCCGGACCAGAGTTGGATAGGCTGCCATCATCTTCAGAATCTTCTGCTCCTCCGGGATATTCAACCGCTCAAGACAGGAATAGTCCGCCCCACCAACTGAAATGCCCCGCTCATCCGCTTTGCGCTCAATACTTTTTATCCTGGCGTACCCATACTGAACATAATAAACGGGATTTTCCTGACCTTCTTTAGTGGCCAGGTCCAGATCAAACTCAAGCTGACTGTCAGCCTTGCGCATCAAAAAGAAAAAACGGAGGACATCGACCCCTACTTCATCGAGGATTTCATCCACCGTTATGAAATTCGCCTTTCGGGTGGACATCTTCACCTGTTTTCCATCACGAAGAAGAGTAACGAACTGGTGGAGGACTACGGTGACCAAGGATTCATCATAGCCCAGGGCTTTTACTCCTGCGAGGACGTCGGGTACGGTGGCGATATGATCGGCCCCGAAAATATCTATCAGGCGATCATATCCGCGCCTGAATTTTTCCCGATGGTAGGCAATGTCAGGCAGGCGGTAAGTGGGTTCACCGCTGCTTTTGATTATGACTCTATCTTTTTCCTGGCCAAATTCGGTAGCCCTGAACCAGACCGCTCCCTCCTCGTCATAGACCAGCCCCTTTTCTCTGAGAGCTGAGACAACCTCTTCTATTTTACCTGTTTCATAAAGCGATCGCTCATTATAATAGGCATCAAAGAAAATTCCCAGCCGCTTGAGAGTTGCATCAATATCGGCAAAAATCTCCTTTTCCGCCGCCTCGACAAAGGGTTTATGATCCCGGCTATCCTTGAGGCCATCCCCATGGCCTTCTATAAGATGCCTGGCAATGTCACGGATGTATTCCCCCTGGTATCCATCTTCCGGAAACGAGGACGCCAGACCCAGTTCCTCAAGGTACCTTGCCCTCACCGATTCTCCCAAGACCCTCATCTGCCGACCGCCGTCATTGTAATAATACTCACGCTCAACCTGAAAACCTCGAGCCTCAAGCAGACGGCAGATGGTATCTCCGAGAACGGCCTGGCGACCATGACCTATACTGAGAGGCCCGGTGGGATTAGCGCTCACAAATTCCACCAGGACCTTTTTGCTGCTATTTTCCGACGTTCTTCCAAAATCATTCCCGGCCCTGATTACTTCGGGAATTACCTCAGGCCAGATGGCGCTGTTGAGAAAAAAATTAATGAAGCCGGGGCCTGCTATCTCTATTCGCTCAAACAAGCTCCGCTCTTTCTGTAGAAGGCCGACCATTTTCAGGGCAATATCACGGGGGGACACCTTGCTTCCCGTGTTTTTCTTGAGCTGACCCGCTATCACCATGGCCGCGTTGGTGGAAAAATCGCCCTGGCCTTCATATTTGGGTTCTTCGACAGTATAACTGTATACCCGGTCTTCTGGCCACCAGCCCCTGGCAACCCCGTCTCTGTAACACTCATCGATATAATTTTTAATACGGGTTTTAATCATCTACACTATCCAACCAGTTAATTTTCAAGTTTTTCCATGCCACGGTCCAGATCCTGGGGCACGAAAAACCTCTGGATTTATCTGTTCAGGTAAGATCTCCGGTTCAGATTGCCGAAGAGGCAGAGCACCTCATAATTCAGGCTCTCCATCCAGCCGGCAATCTCATCCGCATCAATGCACTCATCGGCTTGTTTCCCCATGAGCACTACCTCATCACCCGGTAACACTTCCCCCGGGATATCGGTAACATCGAAGACCGTCACATTCATGCATATTTGCCCGATCTGGGGGGCGCTCACTCCATGGATCAAGGCCCGGGCCCGATTGGAGAGAACACGGAGATAGCCTTCGTTATAGCCCATTGGGACGAGAGCCAGTCTGGTAGGTCGGGCAGTCCGGAAACTGGACCCATAACTGATCCCGGTGCCTGCAGGAACATCTCTAACCTGAAATACCTCGGTTTTCAGGGACATTACCGGTTTCAGGCCCGGGAAATCACAGTTTGTTCTGTCAGGCAGGTAGCCATAGAGAGAAATACCAGGCCGTACCCTGTCCCAGTGCGTTTCGGGATATCTCACCATGGCCGCAGTATTGGCGATATGGCACACCCCGGCTCCATCCTGAACCACTGTCCTGAAAAGCTCGTGCTGCTGCAGACTCCCTCGGCCGTCCGTACTGTCGGCAGCAGGGAAATGGCTCATCATGCCTGCCAGAAAAACTCCTTCGGCATCCTTTATAACCTGGAGGAATTCTGGCACCAGATCCGGGGAGATACCGGATCGCCCCATACCGGTATCCACCTTGAGATGTACGCCTATTGCCCGCTGTTTAAGGCCGGCCGCCGAGGCAAGAATTTTCAGCTGATCTGTGTCAAATACCACCGGCTGCAGTCCGAATTCGGCGATTGTAAGGGCCTCTTCCGTTCTGAACCCCAGAAGTACGACAATATCTCCTGCTATTCCTGACTCCCTGAGAATGAGGCCTTCTTGCACATCAGCCACGCAGAAACCATCCGCCCCCTCCTCCTGGAGCGCACGGGACGTCTCAGCCATCCCGTGGCCATACCCGTCCGCCTTGATTACAGCGAAAATACCAGTCTGCCCAGCCAGAGATCGTTTTATAAGTCTATAATTATGCCGTAAGGCTGCGAGATCGATCTCCACCCGGTTCCGACTGGAAGGTGAATTGACTACCGGTCCTCTGCTAGTCATCAGCCCTGCCCGCCTCCTCCATCCAGGCTTTCCAGAAGACGGTGCTGGCAAACACCATACCCAATCCGACCCCGGAAATGATCAGGCTGTAAAA
>JBEPXR010000337.1:0-2979 GCA_041641775.1 Desulfobia sp.
TGATCATCGGCCTCCAGGAGTTTAACCGGCCCACTTCCAGCAAATACACCATGGTCGATGTCCACGCCCTAATAGATCATATCCTGCTGCTCAGCAAAAAAGATCATGCAAACCGGGGAATCATGATAAAAACCGATTATGATCCTAATCTTCCCAGGGTCAGGGGCGTTGAAGATCAGCTCAAACAGGTCTTTCTCAACCTGATAAAAAATGCCGCTGAATCGTGTAGCAGCAGCGACACCATAACCATAACCACCGCGGGCAGCGAAAACCGGATATTCATTGCTGTAGCGGATACCGGCAAGGGCATACCCTCCGAAGACCTGGAACGTATCTTCGAACCGTTTTTCACAACCAAGACCGAACAGCGAGGCATCGGCCTGGGGCTCTCCGTGAGCTACGGGATCATCAAGGCTCATAACGGCAATATCCTGGTGGAAAGCCAGCCTGATCAAGAAACTGTTTTCACCGTAATACTTCCTGAGGAGAAAGAATGACCAGGAAAATAATGCTGGTCGACGATGAAGAAGTCATCCGCAAGGCACTGGGCATGGATCTCAGCCTTAAGGGGTATGAGATCATAACGGCTGCCCGCGGTGAAGAAGCGCTGAACAAGCTGGTTGAGGATCCCTGTGATCTGGTGATTACCGATCTTGCCATGCCGGTCATGGACGGTATCAAGGTACTTAAGAAAGTAAAGGAGGTCTCCATGGAAATTGGAGTAATTATCCTCACCGGCTTCGGAGACTTGAATTCCGCCATCGACGCCCTGAGAGTGGGGGCGGATGATTACCTCCTTAAACCGTGTGACAGCGAAGAGCTGGTCTTGAGGATAGAAAAATGTCTCAGCAAAATGGAAGCATTGCAGAAAATCAGGATATATGAAAAGATCCTGCCGGTCTGCTGCGGATGCGGTCTTATTCGGGATGACAGCATAGAGGGTAAAGGCCGGGGGGAGTGGCTCCGGGGAGATCAGTACATCGCCAGGAAAACCGGAACCAGTCTTTCGCATACCTACTGTCCGGAATGTTATGCCCGGGCCGTTGACAATCTGGACAAGTCATAGATGTTTGACATATTCATAAGTATTGATTATTAAGGAAATCGGCCAGCGCTCAATACAATTTACTAACCAGTACGCAACACACGACTATCATGCCTCAAATCGCTATAACGGGTCCTCCGGGTTGTCATGCGTGGCAGGCCGCCAGACAGTTCAATCCGGAAGGCCGGGTTATCAGCTATCCCCACATGAAAGCCGCGGCTGACGCCTTCGCCGCCCGGGAAACGGACTATCTGATCATCCCGGTCTACAACACCAGAACAGGCGGCATTCTGAAATCATTTCAAATTCTTGACAAACTGCCCCAGGCCTGCTGGCTGGATAACATTGTTCTTCCCATCCATCTTTCTCTGGGCAGTCTCGATCAGGAGTCTGAGATCCAAATCGTCATCGGAACCCGAAATGTTCTGAGTCAGTGTCAGGATTATTTTTCCGGAAAAAATCCAGATCTTGCCTTTCTCAGTGTTCCCGATCTTGACAGCACCATCAAGGAAGTGCAGGCAAAGGGCCTGACCGACCACGGGATAATCGAGGCGGAAAGCGTGCTGCTTTCCCATGGCTTATTGATCCGTGAACGTGAAGTCGTCCCCCATAACCTGACCAGGTTTGCGGTTATAGGGAGAAATAATGCCCCCAGAACAGGTTATGATGCCACCGCCCTTCTGACCGCACCTCTCAAAGACAGGGTCGGCCTGCTCTTCGACACTATGGGCGAATTCAGCAAACGGGGAATAAATATCCTGGACCTGCGGTCTGAAACGGATTCCAGAACTCAGATGCTCCAGATCTTTTTCGAAGTTGAAGGCCATATTGAAGATTCCCTGATCAGGGAGACCGTGGCTTCCATAGAGAAAAAGGTGATTCAGGAGCCTGATACCATCAGAGTACTGGGCTCTTTTCCCCGCATCGACATGAGGGTCAAAAACATCCGCAAACTCGGGTTCATCGGCACCGGGGACATGAGCACCTGGTTTGCCGACAGACTGGAGAACGAAGGTTACCAGACGACCCTCACCGGTCGATCCAGCGAAATCAGACCGGAAGAGATGATCAACGAAGTGGACGTGGTTCTGATCTGCGTACCGATCAGCAATACCGCCGAAACTATAGCGAGTTACGGCCCCCTCCTTACGGAAGGCCAGGCCCTCATTCTTCTGGCGGGCGAGGCAGAGAACAACCTCAATAAGGCCCTGGAAAAATGTGACCCGGGTGTGGAAATCATGCTGGTCCACAATCTCTGGGGACCGGCAGCAGCCAACATGAAGGACAAGAACGTTTCGGTCGTCAGGACTGCCAGGAGCGGCAGATTCTGCGGGGAATTCGAGGCCTTTCTCTACAAACATGGGGCCACCATCTGTCACGACACTCCAAATCAGCATGATCTCCTCATGGGAGTCGGCCAGAAACTGCCCACCACCATTTCAGTCGCCTTTGCTCTGGCCCTGGAGGAAAACCATATAACACCCGCTGATATCCCGGGACATTCCACCCTGACCTCCCTGTATTCCATCCTGGCCATGTCCCGCATCCATTCCCAGAACCCGCGGACCTATGCCGAGATAATGTCCGCCGGGGGCGCCGGCCGCCAGATAGTCAAAAGTTTTACCAGGAAACTTCAGGAACTGATGGATTATGCTGAAAGGGGTGATATTGAAGAGATCTGCCGGATCATGGAGGCAAACCGGAAGTATCTGAGTGACGAATTCCTGGATACCACCATGAAACAGGCTCTGGCTGTGGACAACACCCTGAGAAGGGTGGTATGAGAATAACGGTATCATCTTAAACCCGGAATTTCCTTGTATTCTACAATCCCGTTTCTCTATTTTCGCTTGAGACACCCCGACCCGGAACCGACAGTTGACGGAACGGTTCTGGCAACTGAACTTTCCTGACCGAAATACCAGAAAGATGCT
>JBEPXR010000338.1:0-2944 GCA_041641775.1 Desulfobia sp.
GTGGACATTCCTGTTCAAGGCCGACTGGCGGAAAGCCGGGCCAAAGGGAGTCCAGAGGTGAAATCGAACGGAGATAAAATAAGGTTTCTGGGTGGACGGGCAAGTTTCATCCGGGCCCTGGACAATGTTTCCTTTGAGTTGAGTTCAGGAGAAGGACTGGGTTTGATCGGCAGGAACGGCTCGGGAAAGAGTACCCTGTTGAGGGTTCTGGCTGGATTTTACGTGCCCACCGAGGGGAAACTGGAAATCGAGGGCAAAATTTCCACCCTTTTCAGCAATAATATAGGCTTGGAAAATGAGGCCTCCGGTCTGGAAAATATCTATTTTGTCTGTAAGCTCCTGGGCTTCAGCAACCGGGAGATAGAGGAACTACTGCCCGATATAGTTGATTTCTGTGAACTGGGAAATTTTCTGCATATGCCCTTTCGCACCTATTCCGCCGGTATGAAAACCAGACTGGGGTTTGCCATAGCCACGTCCATACAACCCGAGATATTATTGGTTGATGAAATTTTCGGTGCAGGAGACAAATATTTCCGCAGGAAGGCTGAAGAACGGATATCCCGTCTGTTCGACGGCGCGGGAATTCTGCTGATGGCCAACCACTCCGAGGTGGTGCTCAGGCAGTACTGCCAGAAAGTGCTCTGGCTGGATAATGGCAGAGTATACCGCTTCGGATCCGCCGAGGAAGTACTTGAAGAATATTGCGAGACAAAGAAGAAACCCTCCTGATAGATGACTATTTTTTTGTGAGCATAGTGGTCAGGGTCTTCCGGGCGACTTCTACACTGAAGCGTTCTTTCATAACCTGTAGACCGGACTTCGACATCTTCTCCCAAAGCTCGGCACTACTGTAAAGCTGAATAAGTTTCCGGGCAAACTCCTCAGCCCCGTCTGCCACCGATACCGATTCTCCGTCCTGGAGATACATGCCTTCCACCGCCAAAGAAGTAGCCACCACAGGAACTCCGTGGGCCAGGCTCATGTTGATCTTACCCTTGACCCCCGCTCCGTAGCGGAGAGGGGCCACGGTCAGGCGGCACATCTCAAGATATGGTTTCAGGTCTTCCACATAGCCCGTGATTTTGATATTGGGACTCTCCAGTTTCTTTATTTCCCTGGGCGGATTGTCGCCGATTACATAGAACTTGCAGTTCGGCAGACTTTCAATGACTTTCGGGAATATATCCTCGACAAAGTAATGAACCGCGTCTCTATTGGGGGGGTGGTTGAAGCCGCCGATAAAAACAATGCCCCGCCGATCTTTAAAGCCGCTTGCGCAACCGGGTATTTCATGGATATTGCTGACCAGCCGGATATCGGCTCCGGGGATCTCCCTGGTCAGAATATCCATTTCCACCGGGCTGACAACCAGGGTGGTGTCGGCCTGGTTCATAAGCCCTATTTCCTGGCGGCGCCGTTTTTCAGCCAGCCGCTTGAGGGCCTGATCGTCTTTGAGTTCCGCTTCCCGCCTCTCTCTCAGGAAATGGAGATCGACCGTGTCATAAATTATTTTGGCCTCAGGGCAGTGTTTTTTTACGTCAGCCATCAGGGCAAAGGCTACGTCCGCCCTGCTCAGGATGACGTAATCCAGAGATTTCCCCCATTTTTCCAGATAATGAACTATGGATTTATAAAAAGGTGAGTAGAGGCATTCCATCCCGAGTTTCTGGAGTCCGCTCAGATAGGGTTCCCGCGGTTCCAGGTTACGGGGAGCGAAGGTCACCTTGCAGCCCGACTGTTGAATGATCCGGAGCAGATTGTACATCCGGAGAGAACCGGAGTCCCGGTCCGGGGTGATCATGTAGTCATCGACCACCAGAACCCGTTTTTCAATTTTTCTCTCTTTTTCCAGCTCCGGTTCTACGCCGTTGGGCCGGTGACTTTCGAGAACCTTCTGCCAGCGCTCAAAAAATTTTTTCCGGTTAATCTCCTGGTAGCGCTTGACTCCGGAACTGACTTCCGTGCCGGAAGAGACCCCTTCGAAATGGATGAGCCGGGAAGCCGGCTGGTAGTAGACCCGCTTCCCCATTGAGCGCACCCGGAAGGCCAGATCGGTATCTTCATAATAAGCCGGCAAATAATGTTCATCAAATCCTTTCAGTTCCTGGAAAAGAAGGGAGGGAACAGCCAGGGAGGCCCCTGAGCAGTAGTCGGCTTCCCGCAGATAGCTGTAGGCAGGGTGATGGGGTTCATCAAGATGACCGTAGTTCCAGGCGGATCCGTCCCGCCAGACGATTCCACCCGCTTCCTGGAGGCGGCCGTCCGGGTAGACAAGTTTACTGCCCACCAGACCGGCATCCTCAAATTCTTCAAAGGTTTCAATCAGGGAGTCGAGCCATCCCGGCTGGACCTGGGTATCGTTGTTAAGAAAAACCAGGTACTTTCCCAGGGCCGCCTCAGCCCCACGGTTGCAGGAGCGGATAAACCCTTCGTTTTTCAGGTTGGTTACCAGGCGGAGCCCTTCGCACTGAACCAGGCTGCTGGAGGTCTCGTCCGTGGACGCGTCATCGACCACAATCACTTCAAAGGCGCAGCCGCTCTCCAGAGAATGCAGGGAAAGAAGGCAGCGGTAAGTGTAGTGAAATTTATTATAGACCGGGATAATGATCGAAACATCGATCTTGGCATATTCGGGAAAATGGAGGGGAACGAAGGTCCCCGGGATTTCAAGCAGGCTGGGCTGACTTTCTTGGTTCAGCGAACTCTTGCCATACTTGATCCTTCTCTTGATTTTCCCCCAGAGAGAGCCGGGCCCCTGCTCCTTCAGGATCCAGAAGATGCGGGGCAGGAGGCGGAAAAAATGCTTGAGCCCGGCCGGGGTTATCCGGGAAACAGCACGGTAGAGTACGCGAAAGGGACCGGTGCTTTTCCAGCTCCAGGATTCGTACATGAATTCGGCCTTGTGCTCCGCCTCCCTGAGGGAATTGCGGGCAGTCCCGAG
>JBEPXR010000339.1:0-2920 GCA_041641775.1 Desulfobia sp.
CTATGATCTCACCCGCTCCGGCCTCCCGGCATTGTCTGACCGCCTCGGCCACCACGACCGGATTGGTGGTGGCTGCCTGTTCCGGAGGGCTGGCCCAGCCCATGTTGGGCTTGACAACCACCCGGTCTCCCGGTTTGATGAAGCGGCCCATGCCACCCAGACGGTCCAGGGCAGCCCGCACATTTGCCGCCGGATCACTTCCGCTGACCGTAACCATCTCCGGGGCGGCCGGATCCGGATCCAGGGCGAATTGCTTCAGGGTGTATATTTTCTCCGGCGGATGCCAGACCGGCTTTTCGGGATCATGAACCGTGTAGGCCCATACTCCGAAGCCGGCAGCGGCAAGACCCGCGCCAGCCATCCTTTTTAAAAATTTGCGCCGGTTTTCCATAACTTACTCCCTGAGCTCTGCCGCGGCCTGCCCCAGATACTCTTTCAGCAGAGGATCGGCAACCTCTCCTTTCAGTCCCACGGTAGATTCGCCGTCGGTAACCAGACCCAGGCTGCCTTCATATCTGCTGGTGATAAGATAACCTTGAAATTCCGCTATATCCCTTCGAATAATCTCCGCCCCCTCCTGATCGAAAAACTCCAGCAGCCGGTCGGGAGGTGATGAAAAGGCAAAGCCCTCAGCCTTTTCGCCATCCAGTTCATAAACTGCGGTTCTGACGTTTTCCAGGAAGGAGAGGGCCAGATAGTTGGATTTCACGAATCCCCTTGAATCCGGAATCATATTTTTCCCGGGCAGAAGACTTCCACCTCCACCGCTTTCCCCGGATTCGATATTTCCGGCGACTTCCTCACCGGCCTTGAGCAGGGTTTCTTCTTCCAGGTGAAAGCCACTTGCCTTGACATAATACCTGCCTTTATAAAAAAGAAGCAGGCCTGGTGCAGCATAGGCCTTTCTGCCGATATCCTGGACGGATCGGGCGGAGCCTTTCTCCTGGGACAGGGTCCCGAGAGCATTTTCCGGGCTGCCCATGTCGTAGATCTCAAGCGTCAGCTCACCGGCTCCCTTCTCGGAGGAGTATTGATAAACCGTCAACTTTTCGAAGCCGGCTGAAATAAAAAATTCGGCATGGCCGTTGACGTATTCATAGAGGTTGTCTTTTGTATAGACTATGGGCCGCTCCCGTCTTTCCAACCCCGTCAGTTCCGGTGCGGACAATAAGGGGGAGGAACTCGAAAGGGAGGCGAGCTTGACCGTTTCGCCCTGATAGGTCACGCCGCTGTAGACCACCCAGAAGGCAATAACCGGCAGGGGCAGCAGGAGAAGTAGCCTGGCCATAATCAGACACTGTCCTGTCTAAGCCAGGGCCAGACTGCCGTGGGCCCTGACCAGCTGCTTTCTGACCGGAACTGCGTGGGGACAGGCCTGTTCACAGGTCCGCGCTTCGCAGTCCAGGCAGCTGTCAGCCTTTACCCGGAGAGCGTTATAGCCGCGGAGGGCATTATCCTGGTGGTTGTGATAATTCTCGAAGTACATCTGGTAACGCATGATCTCAGCCACATTCACCCCTTTCGGGCATGAGGCAAGACAGGCTCCGCAACCTATACGGCAGATTTCCCTGCCGAAAACCTCTGCGTAATATTTCAGAATATCACGGTCAGCTGCAGTCATCCGGGTTCCCGAAACCGCTAGATAATTGCGGAGCTGTTCCACGTTGCTGATGGTTATTACCGCTCCGCTCAATTCTTCATGGCTCAGGGCCCAGCGCAGGGCGGCCTGCTCGAAGCTGGCCCCGTCTCTTTTGAACCTGTCAAGATCGGCATGTTTGGCCCCGGCCAGGGTTTTCATGGCAATGACCCCCATACCCTGTTTCTCAGCCTTTCTGATCACCGGCATCAGCCCTTCGAACTTGTTGAAATTAAAGGACAGCATCATCAGATCGAACCGACCGCTGTCCACGGCCTTCTCCACGAGACCTTCCATATTGTGAGGCCCGTGGGAGGAAAAGCCAAAGAACCGGACTTTCCCCTGTTTCTTCAGGGTTTCCATAGCCACGCGCAGTTCCGGATCGTTCAGTCTCTTCTCATCCTTTTCACGCTCGCCCAGGGCATGGAGAAAGGCGAAATCGACATAATCAGTCTTAAGGCGCTTCAGGCTGCCGTTGAAATTCTCTATAACCTGGGCAGCGGGGGTTCCATATTCGTGATGACCGGGATAGGGAACAGGCTCACAGAGCTTGGTGGTTATGATTATCTTGTCCCGTTCACTTTTGCGCTTCTGAAGAAAACCACCCAGGGCCTCTTCACTGGCCCCGTAGTCCGGGGCCGTGTCGAAATAATTTATCCCTCTGTCAAAGGCGCGTTCCGCCAGGGAAGAGGCACTGAGCTTCCCCGCCCCGAAACTCACATCAGACATCTTCAGGCCGGTATTGCCGATCGGCCTGTATCTGACGATTCTGGACTGGCGATTTTCCAGAGCCAGAGTTTTATCCGGCATTGCCCCTGCAAACGATGCTCCTGCCGCAGCCGCTGTTGTTTTAAGAAAATCACGTCGGTTCATGTTCTTCCTCCCGCATAGGATCCCTGTTTATTCATTCCGGGAGACACTGCCCCGTAATGATTTCAACTGACTCCGCTTTTTCTTGGTTTCCAGACGTTTTTTCCTGGCCGCCCTGCTCGGTCGGGTGGGTTTTCTCTTCCGGGGAGTCCTGGAGACCCTTTTTATCAGGCTCCTCAGCCGCTCCAGGGCTTCCTCCCTGTTTTTTTCCCGGCTCCGGTGCTGCTGGGCCTTGATGACCACAACCCCTTCCTTGCTGATCCGCCGATCAGGAAGATCGAGGAGTCGTTCTTTATACACCTCAGGCAGGGACGAGGCCTGAATGTCGAAACGAAGGTGAACGGCGGTGGCCACTTTATTGATGTTCTGTCCTCCGGCACCCTGAGAACGGATGGAAGACAACACAATTTCATT
>JBEPXR010000340.1:0-2912 GCA_041641775.1 Desulfobia sp.
GGATAGGCTGCGACCTCGAACCAAGGGTCATGCAGAAAGCAAGGAGCCTTTTTGTCACTGCCGGCATCTTCCCCTACCCCGTTTATGCCCGGGACAAGATAATCAGCCTCGATGAATTGTCAGAGAGGGTGAGGCTTATCAGACAGAATAAGTCCCGCCTGGTTTTTACCAACGGCTGCTTTGATATTCTCCACGAAGGCCATGTCACCTATCTGGAAAAGGCCAGAAAGGAAGGCGATTGCCTTATCGTCGGACTCAACAGTGATGCATCGATCAGAGCGATAAAAGGGCCTGGTCGCCCAATTAATGGGGAAGCCAGCCGGGCCAGAGTCCTCGCCGGGCTGGAGTGTGTCGATTATGTGATTCTTTTTGAAGAAGAGACCCCTCTCGAGCTGATTAACACATTGCTTCCCGATGTCCTGATCAAGGGGGGGGATTGGTCACCTGAGAATATAGTGGGGGCGGTAGAGGTTGAGGCTGCAGGCGGCAGGGTGAAAAACGTGGAGATGGTAGCCGGTTTTTCAACCAGCTGTATTGTGGAGAAAATTGCGGGATCAACAGACAAGGATCAGTAGAACCGCTCATCCCGGTTCAGGAAGGGCAGAGCAGCTCCCAACCATTCACCATTTCGTCTTTCACCAGTCCCAGATCTGTGGCGAAATCCCTTAGCTCCTTTCTAGTGCAGTTCAGTGAAGATGCAGTTCCCTTTTCAGTTACGTCGCGCCGTTCCTGCTCCAGAAAAGAGAGCAGCGATTGCGCTGTCCTCTTCCTCGCTTCCTCAATATCAAGATCTTCCTTCCGGGAATATTTTTTCAGTCTCTCCCAGTTGATAATCGATCTCTTAATCCCGCGGTATATGCTCTTCTTTCTGTTTTTCGGATTGAGATCCCTGAGGATGATGAACATATATCTCCGAATGACCGCTTCCTTCATGGGAAGTTGATCGTGGTTATCAAGCCTAATGCCGGGACCATCCGGGTCCTCCGCCAGAAAGTAGAGGGATTCATAGAAGGCAACTTCCGGCATTTCTCCGGAATGTTCGATCATCATAACTTCTTCCTGAAGAATATTTTTTATGTTCGTAGTCATTATTCAGGTGTTCATCGATGAATAAAGGCGGGACATTGAAAAAAGGTGAAGTCCGGGGATATTTCCATTCAAGCCTTGACGGTTATCAACCGATTATAACTTTATAAATTCACTGTTTATTCCAATGTACCAGCTTATAGAGAAATTTTTATGAATTACTGGACGAAGATAATACTGTCAACCGTTTCTGCTGTTCTGCTCATTCAATTTCCGGCCGCGTCTTTTGAAAAAGACAGGGGCACTATACCTGATTATTTTCCGCCTCTCAAGCTGGAGGAAGGAGAAGATCAGAGAAATAATCCGGATGACCTGCTTACCGATATCAGCGAAATAGCCTCAACGCTCTGCCGGAGCATGGAGTATCCCGATCCTCTGACAGGGGGTATAGCCGACGGTCTCCTGGTAACAAGCTTTGTCGAACTTGACGATCTTTACCGTACTTCCTCCTTCGGCCGTTATCTGGCGGAGCAGCTCATGATCGAATTCCAGCAGCGGCACTATACTGTGGTTGATATCCGCAAATCACGCAACATCATGATCCAGAAAAGAAAAGGGGAATTCGGCATTTCCAGGGATCCTTCCGAAATACAGGGTCAGGTTTCGGCAGACGGCATGTTGAGCGGAACCTATCTGGTAAGGGACAATCACATATTGATTAACGCCAGAATTCTTGACAATAAAACAGGTAAAATTCTGGCAGGAGCGACAAAACGCATCAGTCTGAACCCCGGTATCCAAAAAATGCTGGAGGGCCGTTCTACTCCGGAAATTGATCAGAGAGCAGTGATGTATATGAAGGAACTGGGAGGAGAGTCATAGAGTGGTTGATCGGGGAAGATGCAAAGACATTTGCTCTACAAAATAAGGGAGTGCAGGAGATGAAAATTATGGATCTTCACGGAGTTTTTAAACATACAAAGGTGATCTTCGGCCTGTTCTTTGCCGTCGCTTTGCTGAATTGTATCCCGGAGGCAGTGGCTTCGCGGAACAGTGAGCCGAAGGATTCAGCACCTGATGGACAGGACCAGGTCTCCGAATACGAGGCCGGGAGCCGTAGGGTGTATCAGTATGTTCCCGACTATTATCCGACCCCTGGAACGGAAAAACAGCTTGCTGATATTTCCAGGAAAGCAGCCGGTAAAGTTTACTACAGCTTAAAAAGCGAGAGCGGTTTGGAAGCGGTCAGGGTGGCCGTGGTGGCTGCTGTACCTCTATCAGACTTAAAGAGGGAGACGGAATTCGGCAGACTCATAGCGGAATATCTGTTGACCGATCTCGCTGACCGGGGAATTCAGGTAGCCGAACTTCGCCTGGGCAGAGAGATAGCCATAATGGCCCAGACAGGGGAATTTATCCTGACCAGGAATATAGGAGAACTTTTCGAGAATTATCCGGAACTGGACTATGTCGTGGTTAGCACCTTCAGCAATACCAGAAGCAAGCTTATCGTCCAGGGTAGACTGGTCAACCTGAGAACCGGAGTTATAAAGTCATCTTGGCGGGACACCCTGGCCATGAACAGAGAGCTTCTCGTTCTTTTTAATGATCCCCCTAGACCGTACACCATTGGTATAAAGGGAATGGAGTATTAAGTGTTTTCCAGGGAGATAAGATGAGACCAGCAAGGCCGCTGTTATATTTCTTTGTTATTTTGATTCTGGCAGGTGCAGGATGCTCCGCAAGACAGAACGAGGCCGGGGGAGATGAATTGTCCCGGAAGGGTTACGCCAATATGGATCAGCTGGTTGCCGACATATGCCGGGATGCCCGCATGGAATTCAAGGGGTTCTATCTGTCTACAGATATCAGTGTGAAGCCATTCC
>JBEPXR010000341.1:0-2910 GCA_041641775.1 Desulfobia sp.
GAGATTGTCATCGGCGGCGAGGCTCTGACCAGGGAAATAGCCGGGGACAGCTCTCTGAATCTCGCCCCCTTCCATTGGGTTGATCAGAACGGGGACGGCAGGATAGATGACGAGGAAATCCTGGCTTTTTATGATCTGTTCAGCGAGGTGGAAGATCTGGGTTTCAAGAAAGACCTCATTGACGAGATCTGGGCCTCGCGGGGATATGAATGGGATGAAAGCAGAAGCGAGTATACAATATTACCCTGAAGACAGGCAGGTGAGATGATGAAGAAGAAAATAAGTATTGTACTGTGGACAGGCCTGATCGTACTTCTTTTTGGTGTTGCGGCAGGGGCCGCTGTTCGGGCCGAGTGGGAGCAATCCCGGAAAAAGAAAATTGCCTTTACCATGGAGGTAAGTAAAGCGGTGCCCTCCTTGGTCATTGTCCGGCTCAGACTCCCAGCCGGTCTGGCAATTGTCGGGATAGCACCTTCGCCCAAAAAAAGAGACGATACGAAGCATGGGCTTAAACTCCTCTTTACCAATCTGCACTCAGGAAGCAACAGAATTGTCCTGACCACCGACAGGTCCATCGGTAAGCAGTCCATCACCGGCACCATCATGTATAAGGATCCTGCAACCGGTAACAAGGAAGAGGTTGAAATTCATTAATAGAAATTTCTGCGGGAACAGCCCCCCTCCGAGCCCTGATGCTATTCATGATTACAAATGATAAACACCCCGCCTTGCGAAAAGGAGGGATTCTGTTTTTGATAGCAGCGGTCGTCTGGGGTATCGAAACTCTGGTTGATTTTATCATATTCACCGACCACTCTCTCAGAGAGTCCCTCCTGCCACTCTCCTCGATCCATGAATTTTATATGCGGATTTTGATCCTGGTGGCCTGTTGCATTCTCTACCTGCTTTTGGACAAAAACAAGATCATTCAGGAAAAAGAGAAGGAGATAGAGAATATTCTCGATAACGTTATTCCGGTTTGCATTACTAATAAAAATTTCGAAATTGTCAGGGCTAATGAATCATACTGGCGGATTTGGGGGGAGAAGGAGAGTGCGCCCCTGAAATGTTACGAGCACAGACCGGGCAGTGATTGCTATACTGAAAGATGTGCTATGCAGCGGATTCTCAATGGAGCGGAAATATACGAATGTGAATCACAGAAACGGCATGGAAACGAGACCCATCATTTTATTGTGACGGCAAAACCGTTTCTTGACGCCGGAAACAGGGTTGTCGGCATAATTGAAAGCTTTCAGGATATCACGGAACGCATCAACCTGGAAAAGGAGAGGACTGAGTTGATTGGCCAGCTCCAATCTTCCCTGGAAAAAGTGAAATTTCTGAGCGGCCTTTTGCCGATTTGTTCCAACTGTAAAAAAATCAGGGATGATAAGGGGTACTGGAATCAAATTGAGATTTACATCAGAGAGCATTCTGAAGCCGATTTCAGCCATAGTCTCTGTCCCGAGTGCGTGCGGGAGTTATACCCGGATTACATGAGCCGCAATTAAGAGCCGCCATCTTTTGTTTTGCCATAGATACTGCTACCTGGCAGTTTCTCAAAACCACCCCGGCCTTCTGGAAGAGATTCGTGCTGGCCGATTACCAGGATACCGTTGTCTATAAGTATACTCCCCGCTTTCCGCAGGAAATCGCGCTGAGCCGTTTCAGCAAAGTAGGTAAAGACCAGATTGCGGCATAAGATCAGGTGGAAGGGCCCGGCGGGAGGACTCCCGCGGATGTCGTGGCGCTGGAATTCCACCGGCTGCCTGTATTCCCGGCGAAGGTAATATTCTTCGTTGGCCCTCTTAAAAGCGTTTTTCAGCCATGTATCAGGGAGGTCTTTTAGGCTGCTGCAGGGATAGCAACCCTTGCGGGCCCGGTCCAGCAACGAGGCGCTGCTGTCGGTAGCCAGAATGTCCGGGGTGATCCCAGGGAAACGTTTTTTCAGGGAGAAAGACCAGGTCAGGGACAGGGTATAAGCTTCTTCTCCCGAGGCACAGCCGGCGCTCCACATTCTCAACCGGCTCTTTCCGCCGGCAACGGCTTGCTGCGCCTGTTCCGGCAGAATTTTGTCTTTCAACAGGTCAAAAATCTGTTTATCCCGGTAGAAGCGGGAAATGGTAACCCGGCACAGATCGTCCAGCACAGGCCACTCTCCCGGATTCCCTGCAAGATACTCCCTGTACTCTTTGAGGGTGTCAAGCTGGAGATCATCCAGACGTCTGCCGAGTCGTTTGCAGACCTGACCGCGCACCCTGCGATAGCCCGGCCAGCGCTTGCCCATTTGAGGCAGGGCCCACTGAAGAAATGGCACACACTCGCTGTCCTTCATTTACCCACGTTCTCCAGGTTTTAGGGCAGTTCGGCTTTTCTCCCGTTCTGATCAACATTACAGAAAACGATGTTTGTTGAGAAGACCAGCTGCTCCTCCGACTTTCCTGGTTCCGAGGCGTAAACATCGACACTGTAGCTGATCGATGTTTTACCTTTACCGGTATTTTGTATCGTAAATCTGAGTATGTCTCCGTTCTGGACCTGTTCCCGGAAATGGATATCGTCCATAGCGATGGTTACCAGCCGGCAGTCATTGAATTCTCTGGTCGCGGCTATCCAGGCAAACTCGTCGACCCACTTAAGCATTGATCCGCCGAAGAGAAAGCCGTAATGGTTCAGGTGCTCAGGCCTAACCTGGGTAAATGTTTCCATGGAATACTCCGTTGTTGCAGCTGATTTCAGGCCTTATTTCGAGAACACTGAAAATATAAATATATCAAGGAAGTATCTATTGTATCTGGTTTATTGGAAGGTGATAAGCCAAATTTGCATGGACGCCGGCCGCATCTATAGTACAATAATTGTATGGTTGTTCGTGCAAAAAATTGTGGTAAATCCGTCCGGTTCGCG
>JBEPXR010000342.1:0-2903 GCA_041641775.1 Desulfobia sp.
GAAGACCTGCGATCCAGGCTCTCAGGGAGTCTCTGGCAGAGCGGGAGCGTCTTCTGGCAGCCCGCGTGGGGAAGGGAAAAAAAGTCGACCGTGAGGCCGTTTTTCTAAACGGCAGGGGAGGGCGGCTGACTCCCCGCAGTGTCCAGCGGCTGGTGCAGCATTATGCAGAGAAGGCCGGGATCCGCTTGCGGGTCACTCCTCATGCCCTGCGCCATTCCTTCGCCACCCATCTGCTGGAAATGGGGGCTGATCTCCGTTCTGTGCAGGAACTGCTTGGGCATGTAAGCCTGTCCACCACCCAGAAATATACCCACCTTAACGTTGATCATCTGATGGAGGTATATGACCGGACCCATCCCATGGCTCGTAAGAGTGAGTAAAAAGTGGAGAGTAGTGGAAGAAAAGAGCGGCTGAAGATGGATGATAGATAACCGAGGTATGGAGAATATGACAGAAAACAGAGACAGGATCAGATCGACCACCATCTTGGCCGTCCGGCACCGGGGAGAAGCGGCCATGGCCGGCGACGGCCAGGTATCGCTCGGCAATACCGTCATGAAACATTCCGCCAGAAAGGTCAGGCGTCTCTACCAGAACCGGGTTATTACCGGTTTTGCCGGGGCCACGGCCGATTCCTTCACCCTCTTTGACAAACTGGAGGCCAAGCTGACCGAATATAACGGCAATCTCACCCGGGCCGCAGTGGAACTCGCCAAGGAATGGCGTACCGACAAGATGCTCAGGCGCCTGGAAGCGATGATGATTGCCATGGACGGTGAACACTCATTTCTCTTAACAGGCGCCGGTGACGTGATCGAATCGGACGACGGTATCCTGGCCATCGGCTCGGGCGGGCCTTTCGCCCAGGCAGCCGCTAAAGCCCTTATCAAGCACAGTGATCTTAGCGCGGAAGATATCTGCCGCGAGTCCCTGATGATTGCCGGATCTATCTGTGTATTTACCAATCAGGAATTAATTGTGGAAAGTATATGACCGAAGAAACCCTGACCCCGAAAGAGACAGTCATACAGCTCGACCAGTATGTCATAGGCCAGCACGACGCCAAACGAGCCGTGGCCCTGGCTCTCAGAAACCGCTGGCGCAGAAGGCAGGTGGAACCTCCCCTGCGCGATGAAATAGCCCCCAAGAACATTATCATGATCGGTCCCACCGGCGTGGGCAAGACAGAAATAGCCAGGCGGCTCTCCAGCCTGGCCCAGTCCCCGTTTTTGAAAATTGAGGCTTCAAAGTTCACGGAGGTTGGTTATGTGGGCCGGGATGTGGAATCGATGATCAGGGATCTCACTGATCTGGCCATCAACATGGTCAAGGAAGAGGAGAAACAGAAAGTTCAGGACAAGGCGACAGGTATGGTGGAAGAAAAACTCCTCGATCTCCTGCTGCCCTCCAGCCGGGATTCCAGTGCCGATCTTTCAGAAAACGGCGGTTCCGAACAGTCCGGCTCCACCCGTGAGAAATTCCGGAACATGCTCCGCGAGGGCAGAATGGAGGACAGGGTGGTGGAGATGGACGTGGAACAGTCCCGGGAAATTCCCATGGTCGAAGTCTTCTCCAACACCGGCATGGGAGACATGGGCATGGACATGAAGGATATGTTCGGCAAGATGTTTCCCAAGAAGACCCAGCGCCGGCGGCTTTCGGTGGCTGAAGCGAGGGAGATCCTGCAGAAAGAGGAAGCCGAGAAGCTGATCGACATGGACCAGGTCACCCAGCTTGCGGTTCAGCGCACCGAGCAGTCTGGTATCATTTTTCTGGACGAAATAGACAAAATCGCCGCCGCCCGGGAAGGGGCCCGGGGAGGGGAAGTCTCCAGGGAGGGGGTGCAGAGGGATCTCCTGCCCATCGTCGAGGGTGCCACGGTTTCCACCAAGCATGGCATGGTCAAGACAGACCACATCCTGTTTATCGCCAGCGGCGCCTTTCATGTCAGCAAACCCTCCGACCTGGTACCGGAACTGCAGGGACGCTTCCCCATCCGGGTCGAACTGGACGCCCTGGGAGAGGAGGAATTCTTCCGCATCCTTACCGAGCCGCAGAATGCCCTGATCAAACAGTATGTCGCCCTGCTGGCCACGGAAAATATCACCCTCCATTTCGAGGAGAGCGCGGTTCGGGAGATGGCCAGGATTGCCGCCAGTGTCAACGAGAAGACCGAAAACATCGGAGCCCGCCGGCTGCAGACCGTCATAGAAAGGGTGCTCGATCCGCTTCTCTTCGATGCCCCGGATATGGAGGAACAGGAATTTACCATTGACGACGGATATGTTAAAAAACAGTTAGCCGATATTTCCGAAGACAAGGACTTGAGCAGGTATATCCTGTAGAGAAGAGGGAGGACGAAGATGTTTGATCCGGAATATAAGTATTGCCCCGAATGCCGTGATGAATACCGCATGGAGATCGAGTACTGCGCCGAATGCGAAATCAAGCTTCTGACCGGTGAGGATATGAACACGGCCAATGGCAATCGAAGCGCAAAGGCGGGCGGCCTCCCCAAACTTGGTCCGGATGATGACATCGTCCCGGTCCAGCAGGGGGATCTGAAGCAGTTGAAGAGCGTGGCCCACACCCTGGAAAAAGAGGGGATCCCCAGTCTGCTGATGGGTGAGAAGCCGGGCTGCAGTAAGGGTTGCTGCGGAGGGCCGGCTGCCTACCTGGCGATCAGGAGGGAGGACGTGCCCCTGGCCCAGAGGGTTATCCAGCGCTACTGGGACAGGACCACCGGTCTTGCCAGCTTTGACACTTCGGGCAGCGAAACCGTGGTAAACATGGATACCGGGGATGGTACCTGCCCGGCCTGCGGTTTCCAGTTCCAGACCAGCACCGATACCTGCCCTGACTGTGGCCTCTGTCTCTAAAATTTCTTTTCTTTCTCCTGCCCT
>JBEPXR010000343.1:0-2903 GCA_041641775.1 Desulfobia sp.
TCGTTGAATTCAGTTGATTTTGGGTGGAGCCAAGATAAGCCCGGCTGCTGCCGAGCTGGGACAGGGCGGCATCGGCCATCTGTACTGCGTCTTGCGCACCCTGCGCAGTGGTAACATTTATTGCGGCCAGCGTACCATTTTCACCGTCGCCCAGCTGATCGGCACCCGTTGAATCAAGGGAAATTTCCACGCTGCCTTCATTATCGGAACCCATCTGGAAAATCCGGTTGGTGAAGGAGCCGTCCAGAAGATTCTGGTTGTTATAGCTTGTCTCAGCCGCAATGGTGTTGAGCTGCTCCAGGGACCGGTCAATCTCGGCCTGAAGCGCCTGGCGGCTTTCAGGACTCTGGCTGGCACCTGCTGCCTGGATGGCGTTTTCCCGGATGTTCTGAACCAGGGTGACGGCCTTCTGGATACCCCCGTCAGCTATCTGGGTTATGGAAACCGCATCGTTGGCATTACGGATTGCCTGTCCCAGTCCGCGGGCCTGACCAGCCAGGCCGTTGGCGATGGTCAGGCCTGAAGCGTCGTCCGCGGCTCTGTTGATCCGTTCGCCCGTGGAGATGCGGGCCAGAGACTTATTCAGCAGGCGGTTGCCCTGCTGTAGTTGATTGCTGGTAAAATTTGAAGAATAATCACTATTTATGCTATCCGTCATAAGCACCTCCGTATACTAGAAAAGGTAGCTATTATATGAATAATGTCAAGTAAAAATATGCAGATATTGATATTGGCCGATTTATCCTGATCTGACTTTATTTGTCTTTGCCGGATTTATTGGGTATACTGTTTTTCTGTATGATTTTATTGATGAAACAGGAAAGACATGATGGCTGGCCCGGGGAAGTCTCCCGGAACTTTTCCGTGATCCGTTCCCTCATTATCCAGAAGATCTGACGCCATCTGATTCAGTTAACGAACTAATCATTTTCTAGAATGGGATATATTTATGAAAAAAGCGCGCCCTTTGCCAAGTATTCAAGACTTATTCGGCCCCTGTCTCCCGCGACGCCTGCCAATGTCGCAGACGGTAGTCCGGTCGGGACAGATGAAGATAAGCCTGATGACCTGTATTTCTCTTTTCCTCCTGACTTTCGCCGTTGCCAATGCCCGAGCCCACACTGTTCCCTTGGAATACAGCATGGCAGTCGATTTCAATGTGGAGCAGGGCTTCATGAGGGGTGAAGCCGGTTTCAAGTTGCCGGAGGGCCACGGGATGCAGCTTCTGACTGCCGGATTGGAGGACTTGGTGGTCAGAGTTGATGGAGAGCTTCTGGAGGAGAGATCTGAGGAAGAGGACGTACTCTCCTTCCCGGCAGAAGAAGAAAGACGAGCAGTCTCTATGACCTGGAAGAAAATCGTGGGAGATAATGACCGCTCTTCCCTGATCAGCCCCGGCGCCATTACACTGCTGGGTCCCTGGTATCCCAGGCCGGCAACAGAAGCTGTCTATTCCCTCAACGCCCTGATTCCCCATAATTTTTCAGCGGTATCTGAAGCTGACCGGATTGAATCGACCAGAAAAAACGGCCGGAAACAGGTAACCTTCCATTTTCCCCACCCGCTCACTTTCGTCCACTTCATTGCCGGACCTTACGAGGTGGTGGAGGAAGAGTTTGGTGACGGCAAGGTTCTGGCATCTTATTTTTTTAAAGAGGATAAGGAACTGGCGGCCAAATACCGGAAGAAAACCCTGGGCTACCTGGAAAGATATATCGATCTCTTCGGGGAATATCCCTATGGGCGTTTCGCCATTGTCGAGAACCGGTTTCCCACTGGTTTCGCCATGCCTACCTTCACCCTCCTGGGGCAGCAGGTGGTACGTTTGCCCTTTATACTGGATACATCTCTGGGCCACGAAGTACTGCACAGCTGGCTGGGGAATGCGGTGGAGGTTGACAGAAAACAGGGCAACTGGGTGGAGGGTCTCTCTACCTACCTGGCCGATCAGGCCTTTGCCGCCGACCAGGGAGAAGGGGACAGGTTCCGGAAGAATCAACTGATCAAATATCAGAATTTTGTTGATGATAATACGACCCTTGCTGTTCAGGATTTTTTAAGTCCGGGGGGGCATACGGTAGCTGATCAGGCTGTCCGCGCCGTCGGCTACAGCAAATGCTCCATGATTTTTCATATGCTGCGAAAAAGAGTGGGAGAAGAGAACTTCAGGGTAGGCCTCAGGCGTTTTTACCAGAACAACGAGTACGGCCGGGCAGGTTGGAAGGAAATCGAAGATGTCTTCAGCGAAGTTGCGGATATGGACCTTTCTTCTTTTTTCGATCAGTGGCTGACCCGGGTTGACGTGCCGGTTCTGGGCATCGAAAACGTGGATCTCGAGGAGACCGGCGGAGCCCCGCTCCTTTCATTCGATATTGTCCAGGAGAACAGCAGTCCCTATGACCTGAAGGTCCCGGTCATCGTTAAAGCCGGCAACAGCACGGTCAGTGAAGTTGTCAAAATGGATGAAAAAAGAGCTGCTGTCTCTCTTGTCCTCCCTGAGTATCCCACCCGGCTGGCAGTGGATCCGCAGTACGACCTGATGCGTTCTCTGGCGGAAGGAGAACTTCCTCCTGTCTGGTCTGCCTTTCTGGGCTCCTCGAAAAAACTGGCAGTCATAGAGAAAGGGAAAGAGGAAATTTATGCACCCATGGTAGAGATGATGGAGAAGCTCGGGGGCCTGGCTGTCACCGAGGATCAATTGAAAGATCACGAGATGGAGGAAGCAAGTCTTCTTTTTCTCGGGGAAGATTCGAGGGCCTGTCGTTCCATATTTGGCGAGGTTGATCTGGCTGCCGGGGGCTTCAGCCTGGAAGTCAGAAAGAATCCCTTGAATTTGGAAGAGGCTGCGGCCATCGTCCAGGCCGAGGATCTCCGGGAGGTGAGCGCAGTTGCCGGCAAGCTTC
>JBEPXR010000344.1:0-2900 GCA_041641775.1 Desulfobia sp.
GTATAAGTTAGCATTTGACAAACGGTTATCTGCTACATAGGATATAACAATATGGAGAAAGAAGTAAAGCCCGAACCCGGAAACCGAAACGGGAGGGGTAACTGCTAACCTGGACTTTTTTAGGATAGAATATGGCAAAAAGATATCTGACAAGATTCAGAGAGAAGGTGACCCTGCGGATCCTGGGAGTTTTCATCGGCGCCCTTATTGCCTGTATTTTTACCGCAGTTGTGGGGATCCTTCATCCGGAGAAACTGACGGAAGTCATCATGGAGATGACCACTTTCAGTCTGAATTCCTTTGACTGGGTCTTCCTTCTCTCTATAACGCTTTTTATACTGTTCTCGTTTTTTCTGGCCTTCAGCCGGCTGGGGGACATCAAGCTCGGGGCCCAGCACGAGGAGCCGGAGTTCGGTCTGGTTTCCTGGCTTGCCATGCTGTTCGCCGCAGGCATGGGAGCAGGGCTCCTTTTCTGGGGGGTTGCCGAGCCCTTGCATCATTATATGTCCCCTCCGCCTGAGCAGGGTTCCATGACTCCCCAAGCAGCCCGCTGGGCCATGGTGGTGACCAATCTTCACTGGGGTGTCCATGCCTGGGGGATCTATGCCATTTCGGCTCTGGTTCTGGGTTACTACGGCTTCCGGAGAGGACGGCCCATGCTGGCCAGCTCCCCGATAGAAGCGGTTTTTCCGGGATATTTCGGTAAAACCCTGGGTTTTACAGCCGACCTGGTGGCCATTGT
The DNA here is from genome assembly GCA_041641775.1 of Desulfobia sp. Lineage (GTDB taxonomy): Bacteria > Desulfobacterota > Desulfobulbia > Desulfobulbales > SURF-16 > JAWLDV01. The sequence continues at coordinate 743 of JBEPXR010000344.1, forward strand.
CGCGGTGGCATTCGGTATCGCCGGTTCTCTGGGCATGGGGGTGATGCAGATCAATGCCGGTCTGGCCGAGGTCTTCGGAACTCCGTCCGAGTCCATGACCTTTCTCATGGGAATTCTCGGAGTACTCATTCTTTTTTATATGATTCCGATAACCACCGCCCTGGACAAAGGGATCAAGATACTTTCCAACCTTAACCTGGTGGTGGCGCTTCTGCTCATGGCCTATATCCTCTTCCTGGGGCCGACAAGTTTTATTTTTTCAACCTTTACCACCAGCCTGGGAGATTACATAACCAACCTGATCAACCTCTCTTTCCGGCTCTATCCCTATAGCGGGGAGACGGAGTGGACCAGGGTCTGGACCCTGACCTATCTTATCTGGTGGATTGCCTGGGCTCCATTCGTAGGGATCTTCATCGCCCGCATCAGCAGGGGGCGGACCATCAGGGAATTTGTCCTGACGGTTATTCTCTTTCCGACCATCTTTTCCGTCCTTTGGTTCTCGGTATTCGGCGGAGCGGGGCTGCACCTTGAACTGTTCGGTGAGGGAGGGCTGGCCTCCCTGGTCTTGGAAGACTCCTCCCAAGCCCTGTTTGCCCTGTTTTCCTATTTTCCTCATCCAATGCTGCTTGCCGTTGTAGCTGTATTCCTTATCCTGGTTTTCCTCAGCACCAGTGCAGCCAGCGGAGCTTATGTCCTGGGGATGATGTCCACTGGCGGGGCTCTCGACCCACCACGGACGCTCAAGCTTTTCTGGGGGGCGATAGTCGCCGCTTTGACTGCCGCGGTGCTTTTTGCCGGCGGTGGTGTCCAGGTTCTGCGGGCCATTGCCATCAGCGGCGCTCTGCCTTTTACAATTATCATGATAGCCCAGGTAGCCTGCCTGTTGAAAAGTCTTTCAGAAGAGGCGGCAATAGTGAGAGAAGATATTCCTTCTCCGGAAGAGGCCGAAGCAGCGGAAAGGGAGGTGGTTTCATGAAGCGTCTTTGCTGTTTTTCTCTGATTTTCCTCTTTCTCCTGACCGGTTGCACCAGTAGGGAACCGCTCAGGATAGCCTCCAAGGATTCTGCGGAAAACATGATTCTTGCCGAGATGTTCGCCGTTATGGCCGGTGAGGCAGATGTTCCAGTCAAACGCAATATTCCTTATGGCAATACTTTCGACCTCCAGGAGGCCATTAAGGAAGGGCGGATAGATCTCTACCCCGAGTATACCGGTACCGGTCTTTCCATGATGGGAATGCCCTCCATGAGCAATGGTGATGAAGCAATGGCGGCGGTCCGGGAGGTTTTCAAACGATTTGATCTGCGCTGGCTGGACAGGCTGGGTTTCAACAACACCTTCGTCATGGTGATGCCCTCTGACACCGCCGCCCAGTTGGGGGTTGAGAGTATAGGTGATCTGGTCAGTCATTCAGAAGGGCTCCATCTCGGCTGCCCTGAAGTCTTCATGGCCAGGCCGGTCGACGGCTACCCGGCGCTCATCCGCCGCTACGGGTTCAGCCCTGAGCCTGAAGTCACTGTTACCGAGGGCAGGGAAGCGCTCTATCGTGATCTGGTTACCGACCGGATTGATGCCGCGGTGGTGCACAGTACCGATCCTCAGATCGAGGAATTCGGTCTGGAGGTTCTCAAAGACAACCTGAATTTTTTCCCGGTTTATCAGGCCGCCCCGCTGGTCAGGGCAGCTGCGCTCAAACGGTACCAGGGACTCCAAGATAAACTGGAGAAGCTGGTCGGTCTGATCGACAATGAGACCATGCGGGAACTCAACAGAAAGGTTATGCTGGACGGATACGAGGCCAGGGTAGTGGCTGAGAATTTTCTGATCGAACATGATCTCTATGTTAAAAAGCCCCCGGAACTGCAGCGAAGGGAGCTGGTGCTGGTCATACCGTCGACGGATCACCGTTCTGCCCTTCTGGCCAAAGCTCTTGATGCCACCCGCAGGGTCTTCCCCAACCGCAGAGTGGAGGTCAGGTCAAGTCAGGATCCCGTCCGTGAGATGATCGAAGGCGAGGCCTTCCTGACTCTTCTGGGTGCTGAAAGTTTTTACAAGGTCAATCCAGGTGATCTCCCGGAGCTGAAAGAGAATATCGAAGCTGTGGCTCCGGTGGGCTTCAGGGTTATCCATCTGATCAAGCCCAGCAAGATGGTAA
>JBEPXR010000345.1:0-2877 GCA_041641775.1 Desulfobia sp.
TGCCACCAAGAAAGCCAATGAATTAATGGCCCATACCTATGCCCATCTTTACGGAGTTCCGGTTACCGGACTGCGTTTCTTCACGGTATATGGTCCCTGGGGCAGACCTGATATGGCCTATTTTCTCTTTACCAGGGCTATCCTGGCAGGAGAGCCTATCAATGTTTTTAACCGGGGAGACATGAGACGTGATTTTACCTACATTGAAGACATCGTAGAAGGTGTGGTAAGAATTATGGGCCGCATTCCCCAGGCGGATCCCGCCTGGGACAGTCTTGATCCTGACCCCGCTACCAGCTACTGTCCTTATCGGATATATAATATCGGCAACAATAATTCCGAAAATCTCATGCGGTTTATAGAAATTCTGGAAGAGTGCCTGGGCCGGAAGGCCGAAAAAAAATTCCTTCCCATGCAGCCGGGAGACGTCAAGGCGACCTATGCCGATATAAACGATCTGAGCCGGGATATCGATTTTCGACCGGAGACCTCGATAGAGGAGGGACTCCGCAATTTTGTAGAATGGTACAGGTGGTATTACAATCAATGAGAGGAAGATTCCTGTATACTGACTTTAACCCTGAATCGGAAAAGATATGAAGATAACGATGATCGGAACCGGCTATGTAGGCCTTGTTACCGGCGCCTGTCTCGCTGAATTCGGACACCATGTAACCTGCATGGATAAGGATGAAGAGAGAATTACCAATCTCCAGGAGGGGGCCATCCCCATATACGAACCCGGACTTGAGACACTGGTCGCCAAGAATGTCAGCGAAGGCCGTCTGCGATTTACAGTTGATCTGAAAGAGAGTCTGGCCGGGGCCAGAGCTGTTTTTCTTGCGGTTGGGACTCCTACTTCCCGCAGGGGTGACGGCTATGCTGACTTGACCTATGTTTATGGAGCAGCCAGGGAGGTGGCCGGTTATATGGATGACTATGTAGTAGTCATTGACAAGAGTACGGTTCCGGTGGGTACCGCCCGCCAAGTATCCCGGTTGATCCTGGAAGAAAATCCACAGGCAAGAGTGGATGTGGTCTCGAATCCGGAATTCCTGAGGGAAGGAGCAGCCATTAATGATTTCATGCGGCCGGACCGGGTGGTCATCGGCACTGATTCCGAGCAGGCCGTAGAGGTAATGCAGGAGATCTACAACCCCCTGTATCTCATATCCGTACCTTTTGTCTTCACGACTCCGGAAACCGCCGAATTGATCAAATATGCCTCGAACGCCTTTCTGGCCATGAAGATTTCTTTTATTAATGAGATGGCCAGTATTTGCGAAGAGGTAGGGGGGGATGCCATTGATCTCGCCAAGGCGGTGGGGCTTGACGGCAGAATCGGCTCCAAATTCCTCCATCCCGGACCAGGTTATGGGGGTTCCTGTTTCCCCAAGGATACCGTGGCCCTCCTGAGAATTGCCCAGGAGAACGGGGTCGCCGCCCGTTCGGTGGAGGCCGCCGTTGAGATAAACGCGGCCCAGAAAGCCAGAATGGTCAAAAAGATAAGAGATGCTTTAGGGGGCAGCGAGGCGGGCAAGACTATCGGGGTGCTGGGGCTTACCTTCAAGCCGGAAACCGATGACCTGAGGGAGGCCCCGGCCTTGTCTATTCTTCCTCCTCTGTTGGAAAAGGGGGCGCGCATCCAGGCCCACGATCCCCAAGGACTGAAAGCGGCAGCTCTGCTTTTCCCGGAATTCAACTACGTTGAAAACGCTTATGAGGCCTGTGATGACGCAGATGCGGTGGTACTTTTTACGGAGTGGAACCAATACCGGGCCCTGGATATTGAAGAAGTTAAAAGACGCATGAGATCCCCGGTCTTCGTCGATCTGCGCAATGTCTATCAGCCCGGTCAGATGAAAAAGGCAGGTTTCAGCTATTATGGGGTGGGAAGAGGTGTCTCTGCGTGAAGTGAAGATCTGCACTCAATCGGTTCCATGTTTTTGATCTCTCTATGGTCTTGCCAGATTGAAAACCATGCGAGGTAAGATTTTCTCCACCGGACTCCGGTCTCCCCTCTATTTTTCCCCCACAGTTTTCAAGATTATCCGATGTTCGTCCCTTCGGGGCGTCGTTTTGTCATTTTATCTGTCCAACTAATTCTTGTTATGGTTTTTCTATTGGAACCAGTCTTGATATTCAGTTAAGATAATGAGTATAATTAGTAAGTAAAGGTAATCGGTAGCTAACTGTACAACCTGATCATTCAGGGTCGCTGGAGTCGGATTGCCCTTCATATCCGGTATGAAAACAATGGAAAGCGAAAAGAAGCGACAGACAGACGGTAAGTCCCAATTCGAATCGGAGCAGGAAGTGAATCGACTTGTCCAGAATTGGCGGACTCTGCTGGATGTTATGCCGGAGTTGGTGGTGCTGATCAGGGCAGACGGAGTTATCGAATACATGAACCAGACCGCAACGAATCTGTTCGGCGATATGCGCGGGCAATCCTGTGTCAAGGTTTTTGGCGACAAGGTGACCAGGTATAACGGCAGCGGCCCCCTGGATATCCTCACTGAAGAGAGCATAAATGGCAGCACTTTGCGAGAGGCCAGAATTGGAGATATCGAGGTGGAGTACAGTTTTGCTCCTTTTCAGGGTTATACCGGAGAACGGTTGGCTATGCTCGTCATGCGCGATATAAGAAAGCGAAAAGAGCATGAACGGGAGCTGGCGGTTTTTCACGAGAATATTGAGGAGGTTCTGCAGCAGAAAATCAAGGAACTCCATGAAAGCGAAAGTACCAGGCAGAAGCTCTCCCGTGAGGTTAATCTCCTCAAGAAGAGACTGCAGCGTCGTGAATCACCGGATAACACCATGATAGGCTCCAGCAGGCAGATGAGTGAACTCCGGGAAACAATTGACCAGGTCGCC
>JBEPXR010000346.1:0-2870 GCA_041641775.1 Desulfobia sp.
TGAGGGGATTCCCATTCGCTCAACTGGGCTACCTACCCCTCATTTGAGGCAAATACCCCAAAATGGGAGATTTGACGCACATGCCGGGATATACCACCCCCTGGACAGCCTGTCAAGGCGCCTAAAGGGAATTAGCTAAAATTATCCTAATAACCAGCTAATATACTAGTAAAATTTGGAGAGCACGGATGGATGGATACAAATGGAGAAAAAGTGCAGCCGGACGGCTGCACTTCAGATTAATCTTTGGACAGGAGGGACCCCAGGGACAGGGTCAGGACTTGGGCAGTTCCTTTGCCGGAGTAGGTTTTTTCTCCACCCACGGCAACCAGCAGTTCATCATTGTGGATATGAAGATCCTGGACAGGTCCCGGGAAACGGTGGACCGGCAGGTGGAGTCGATACGAATTTTCACCATAATACAGGAATCCCACAGTCCCCTCCCTGGGACCGCCGCCTACCAGCCCCATCCAGCTGTCCTGCTGATTGAGGGCAAAGGCCACATAAGTCCTGTCGCCATGCCGGAACACCTCCGGCTGGCTCCAGACCTCGAGTTCAGAGGGAGCGGCATCATCATAATCGGGATCACCAATGAGCAGGGTCCTGAGAGCACCGGCGGGACCAGAAGAAGATTCCCATATCTTCCGCCCTGATTCGTAAAGCACCAGTCTGCCGCCCGGGTTAAAATATCCGATTTCATCAACGCCGTTACCGTTCAGATCCGTCTGAAAAGCACCAAACAGGCTGTAGCCTGGAGGCGGGTCCAGGGTCTCGACTCTGACAACCCTGTCCTTCCTGATTTCGAGCCGGTAAGCCACGGACCTCAACAGATCATCGTGGTCGAGGGGCTGGCCCAGCAATCTCGCCTTACCCCCATCAGCCGGATCCCTCCCGAAAGAAAGAACATAGTCGATGTTTTCGATAATGGCCTGAAAACCGGCATCGGTCAGCCTCAGAATCTTGGAACGCATCCCCTTGTCCGGGACATAGATATTCAGAGCCAGAAGCCCGTCATGCGCAACCGACATGTTGACGACACTGCCGAACCCCTCATAGGTGTATTGATGCTTCTTTTTCCCTTGTAATGCCCTGGCCTGGACAGTCCGGTCGCCGAGATAGAGCAGATAGGACCTCTTACCCGGGAACGTGGTAATACCTATGCTGTAAACCGGCTGGTCGAGACTTATCGTGCCTCCTGCTTCCTTGACTGCAGTTTCAGTTGCGAACCCGGTCTGATCAAGTCCAGCCGATTCTGGCACACTGCTCGTTGCAGGGCTGGAGGAAGAAGGCTGCCCTCTTTCTCCAGCCGATTGACGAACCGGCTTCTTGACCGAACGTGGATAGATCGAAAGCAGTTCTCCTCCGCTCCAGAGAGTCAACGAGTTCCCGGCTGCCGCCAGGACTACCTTAAAGGGGGAAGAAAGCTGCTCCGGCAGCCTTTCACCCTTTCTCATATAGCCCTGCCAATCAAGATGATCCAGCTTCTTCCTCATTTTCTTGTATTGCGAAAAGGTCGAAGCCTTTTCATCAAGATACAGTGCCTGGATATCCTGAAAGCGGACAGCTTCCAGGCCGGCTTGAAGATCACACTCTTTTTTAAGGCAGCGCACTGCCAGTTCAGCGAATTTTTCAGCTGCCCTGGTGACCCGGGCCACAGCGAGGGGAGAAGAATAAGTCCCCAGGTCGGCACCGCTGACCGGATCCACTACGGACTCCCCCGGGGAGTAAATGGTCCAGAGATCGCCTTTTTGCACCTGATCCCTGCTTCCCCGATTGAGGAGGAAGCCCTCTCCCGGCCCCTCAATGAGACGGGCCTCCAGTCTGGACAGGTCCCGGGCAGTCTCGTCAAGAAGAGAAAGACTGCCGCCCGAAGCCGGAATACCGTTCAAACCCCAAATCCACACCATCAGCAATAAAATTTTTTTGTGGTACAGCAAATTCACCACCTCGCTTTTTTTGTAGTAAGGGGGACAGGAGATGGGAGGTCTGATTCCCTTCTGTCCCAGTCGAACCCGCTGCAGCCTAACCAGACGGTCAGCTGGAAAACAGCTTCAGTTTAGAATGCAAAGACTGCTCCAGTGGCAAGCATGTAGACATCATCGTCGTCTGCCAGCAGGTGCTCGGACAGATCGTCGGAAAACAGATAGGCACCCTCTATCTTGAAGGTCAGGTTTTGGTTCATCTTGTACGAGTACCAGAAATCGAGTTCATAGCCAAGCTCGTCCGACTGTTCTCCGGTTGCCATGTTCACTGTCACCTCTTCAGCACTGGCCAGATAGCGGGCGGCCACCCGGATCTTGTTTTTCTCGTCGAGCTTGACCTCGCCCTGCAGAGCGATATTGATCAAGCCATTGGCGAGCTTATGAGGCTGATCGGCATAGTATCGATCCAGGGAGCCTGACAGGGAGTCCTTAAAAAAGATCTGGCCTATATCAACATCAGCATCTATACCTTCAAAAGACTCATCGTCACTGTCCCGGCGATTGTCATCACCGCTGACATAAAGACCGTTAAGCGACACAATTGTTCTCTCGTCCAGTTTTGTCCCTACTGTCAGATTGGCCAGATAGGCAGATACATCTTCATTGCCGGCGGTATGGGCATCACCTCCCTGATAGATTACGTCACCCGAGGCAAAAATCGGCCCATTTAGCTCAGCAGTCAGGCCCAGCCAGTACTGATCGGCATCCGGTTCGACCGAGCCCTTACCCCCGAAATCCATGGCATATACCCCGAAGCCTCCGATTTCAAGATCAGCGGACGGCTTAAACCCGGCCTTGGCAACAAAGAGATCAGTATCGTCCTTGTCATCGGCTATATCATTTTCAATTCCCCGGAACCAGCCGGCTATCCAATCAACCCCGCCTTGG
>JBEPXR010000347.1:0-2865 GCA_041641775.1 Desulfobia sp.
AGAAGAACAATGTATCCGGTCAGGTTCCCAAAATAGCTGGACTATCCTGTGATCTTGAAGGTTCGGTCAAGATGGGGGGATTCCGGAAACACAGTCCCGATGCATTTCTCGAGTGTGGAATCCAGGAACACCACGGGGCTGCAATGGCCGGTTCTCTGAGCAGAGAAAATATTGTGGTTTTTTTCAGTACGTTCGGAGTGTTTGCAGTCTCAGAGGTGTACAACCAGAACCGATTGAATGACATCAACAAGACCAATGTCAAAGTGGTGGCAACTCACCTGGGTCTCGATGTTGGTGAGGATGGGCCCACTCATCAGGGAATAGACTATATCGGTCTGCTGCGCAATCTATTCGATTTTTCCATATTTCTGCCCGCCGATCCCAATCAGACCGATAGAATTGTCCGTTATGTTGCTTCCAGAGAGGGCAATGATTTCGTCGGCATGGGCAGATCCAAGATGCAGGTCATTACCGCTGAAGACGGTTCTCCCTTCTTTGGAGGAGATTATGTATTCAAACCTGGAAAGTCCGACTGGGTCCGACGGGGGACGGAGGGAACCATCATCACCTGTGGAGCCCTTGCACCATATGTTATGGAGGCCAGGGATCTGCTTCAAGAACAGGGGCATTCAGTGGGTGTTCTGGTAGCCGCCTCAATCAAGCCCTTTGATAACGAGAGTCTTCTGGAAGCAGCTGCTGTGGGACCAGTCCTGACCGTGGAAGATCATCACGTTGACACCGGGTTAGGTTCGATTGTCGGCACGATTATTGCTAAAGAAAGAGTGAACTGCCGACTGCAGAATCTGGGAGTATGGAGGTACGGGACTTCCGGAAAGCCATTGGATCTCTATAAGGAGCAGGGGCTGGACAGTGAAGGCATCGCCCGCTCGTTTCAGGAAATGCTGGCAGGCCGGTAGACAGTTGTCTGTGGTCGTGTATAATGGCAAATAAGGCTTCTAATCGATGGCTTCTATGAGATCGGGGTATTAAAATGTTTAATCAGGGTAGGAATAAATTTTTACAGTCCTTGGCTTCGCTTGTCCTCATCAGCATTTTCATGTTCCTTAACGGCTGTGTTTCCAAAGAACCGAGATACTCACCGGCTTCCCTGGAAATAGAGATGCAGCAGGGAAAGCTCAACCAGAAGACCGACAGGTTGGCGGTTGTTATCGATGGGCAAGGAGATCTGGACCTGCAAAGCGCGTACGACATCCTCCAAGGTATCCGGGGAACAATACCTTCCCGGATTGATTATGAAAAAATCTTCCGTGTTTATGGCTGGAATGTCGAATCTTTTTCAGACGAAGTCGCCGCTTTATTTCGTCTCCATCAGGTTCCTTACCAGGGAATTGAGGAATTGGTGGTCACCAGGGTGCTTCCGGAAAGCGAAATAATCCCTTTGAGCATAACCCTTGACAGTCTGACCATGGAGTTGTCGGAAAGAGACGGTAATAACGCCCTGGTTATTATAAGCAATGGTGAGAGTATTGATGAAGAAGCAGTGAGATCGGCAAGATATCTCAAAGAGTCGCTGGACGGGCGTATCTGTATCTATCCCGTGCTCATGGGCGATGATCAGGATGGATTTGCAGTTCTCGAAAAGCTTTCCGATATTGGAGGGTGCGGTTATCTGAGCCGGCAGGAGAATCTTTTGACCGCCGATGGAATGACCGACCTGGTTCGTGACATATTCTTCACCTCTGTTGCTCCTCTGGCCTTTGAAAAACAGGCGGTGAAAGAAGAACCGGATTTGGATGCCATGCTGGGGGAAGATAAGAAGATCAAATTCGTTTTAAACGTCGAATTTGAATTTGACAAGGCAGTTATTCTGCCCGGCTTTTATGACGAAATGAAAGAAGTCGCCGACTTTCTCAAGAACTATCCCCAGACCAAGGCTCTACTGGTGGGGCACACCGACAATAAAGGCCCTGAAAGCTATAACCGCCGACTCTCGTTGGAGAGAGCCCGGAGTGTCCGTCGGTATCTGGTCGAAAATTATGGAATAGAGGAAGGAAGATTGTCCGTAAAGGGGATGGGCGAATCACGGCCCGTGGCTGACAATTCCAGTGTCAGCGGGCGTCAGCGTAATCGGAGAGTGGTGGCCGTCATCTCCAGACAGGTCAAGGAGTTCAGCAGCGCGGAGTGAGGCTGATTTTGTTTTCAGGTCCGTTCAGCAAGTTTGTGGAGGAGCCTGATATAGATTTCGTCAGCTATATCATCTGCTATTCGACCGAGGGCTTCCTTTTTGGCTCCTTCAGTGGTGGTGGCGCTGTCATTGACTGAAAAGGTCTCACGTTTGACCAGATTAACGTGCTCCAGGACCGGTTCATCGGTCGTCCTGTCCGTGACCTCATAGCTGAACCATATTTCCGCCCGCAGCTCCCGGACATTTTCAAACTGATCATAGGAGAGCCCGGGGAAATCTGCGGATCTGACAATTCCGTTCACCACATAGTCCGCCTGCTCGGCCTGCTGGACGATCTGCCAGTTCGGAGCCTTGTTGAACCAGTAGATCAGTCTCTTGTGGATATCGGCCTGATAGCCAAGTTCTCCGGTCTCGTTTTTCCACATAATGATATGGAAGGAGATCTTGTCCAGCTCGTCTTCTCCGGAAGATTGAGCGGCCAGGTAGGGATTACTGTAACCGCATCCTGAGCATAGAAGAAGGAGAGCGAAGAATACTGTCTGTATCTTACCGGTTTTAGCGAACATCAGGCTTTTATCCTTATCTCTAAGAAATCCGGGACCTTGGAACCGGGTCGGAAGCAGGAGCTTTCCCTGCTACTTCACCACGAGGTTGATCAGTTTTTTAGGGACCACGATAACTTTTCTAATCTCCCTGCCTTCCGTAAACTTCTTGACTTT
>JBEPXR010000348.1:0-2859 GCA_041641775.1 Desulfobia sp.
AATGGACCGGCAAGCTTGCCACCGCAGCCCAGCTTCTCCTGCTTCTCGTGGCAGCCCTCTACCCTCCTGCCGTGCCCGTAATTCTTGCCCTGACCGTCATCTTCAGCATCGTGGCAGCCCTCGACTACGGCCGGCTCTTTCTCAAGGCTGTAGATGGCAAACCGGCAGGTCCGGATTCTTCGACAAAATAGTCCCTGCAGGAAACAATGAACCATTAAAATTTGATATAGTAAATGGCATGGAAAGATTCGGTGGTTTTTCGGGGCTGGAAGGAGAGGATATGATAACTCTCCAGAAAAATTCTTCAAAGGGGTGAGAAAATGCAGATAGACATGCACTACTACGGGACATACGCCATGGCGCGTGCTGCGGGCCTCAATGCAAAAAGCGCCAGGCTCATAGCCACCGCCGCCCAGTTCGTTGATGACAACGCTGAAAAAGATTCCACTGTTTTTCGGGACGGCGCCCGTCTTGACTCGGAAGCCACCGCCCACCATGCCATTAACATCAAGAACATCGATCTCGAAGACCAGAGAAAAATCTGGGTCCCGTTCCACTTTCTGCCGGGCAACGAGGGGACATCGTATACAGAGAGAATGATATGCCGGAAGGACAGCAAGATTGCCCGGGAAATGCTCGACTATGTCCTCTCACTCAGCGGCAGACCCTACGGCATACTTCTCGCCGGGATAGCCGCTCATGTATATGCCGACACCTTCGCCCATTACGGCTTTTCCGGATTCAGTTCCAGGAGAAACAAGGTAAAGGACATCCAGCTTGACGAGCATCTCGAGGACAAGACCAAAAAATATCTCCGGGAAAGGGAAAACGAGTTCAAGGAGAACTATCCCTGTGAAAATGGGTTCCTGACAAATATCAAGTCATGGTTCTCCGAGAGTTTCTCCGGAGCCCTGGGCCATGGTGCAGTGGTGACATTTCCGGACAGGCCATATCTCAAGTGGTCTTTTACCTACGAGGATCCCGAATACCACAGCGGCACCCACGACAATCCCGCAACATTCCTGGAGGGGTGCCGGAAGCTGCATGCTTTTTTCAGGGAATTCGTCAAAGCCAGGCCTGATTGCGGGGAAGGTCCGGCAACCAGGTTTGCCGACATCAAAAACAGGATTGAAGATATTATTGCCCTGCAGGGCTCAAAAGAAGAACGTATCAACGCCTGGCGCGATGCCGCCATGAACGGGGACCTGCTCGCCTCGGGCCCCGAAAAAATTCCCCTTTATGATGCCAACAACTGGCATAACATGCGGGAAAATCTTAAACGGGAAAAGAACTCCCAAAAAGTAAACAAGTGTACGATTTACTATTATTATCAAGCTGCCGCTGTCTACAGGATTTACACCTTAAGGATTCTCCTGCCCTCAAAAGGTCTGATTGTTTCATAAACGAAGACTACCTGGAACCATGGAAAAAGTACTCCAGCAAAGGATCTTTCTGAAATGAAGCTTCCCGTTATCGGTGAAACCATCACTACCGAGCACGCGTTAGAACTCTGCGGGCATTTCAAGCTTGACTACCTGGTAAGAAGGATAGAGCGTCACCCCGAGCACTATACGTCCTGGGTCTTCGACGGCTGCTCAGGGCTTCCTGATCAACTGCTGGGCCTCTGCGTGGACTGTGCATGGCGTGACATTACCTATAAATGCTGCCTCCCGCATGATCTCGCCTATGGCTACGGCGAGCCGGGAAACGACATAGAACGGGAACGAGTCGATCTGAAATTTTACAGTGACCTGGTGACAAAAGCTGGCATGAAAAAATGGCAGGCCTCTGCATTCCTCGCCGCCGTCCGCATCGGAGGGGCCGAAGAGTTTGGTTTCACCTTTTCATGGGGTTTTGCTGACAGGTGGGGTCTGGATAATAAACCAAAAAATACATGCTATGGAGGTTCGACATCATTTTAGAGCATTAGGACGATACACCGGCGATCTCACTCAAACACGGAACCTGATACGGTTCATACAATTACTCATCGTTTTTCCTCTCTTTTTCCCTCAATTACGAAAATCCCTGATTCCCCGATCCCCCCTGCAGGAAAAAATGACACAGTTTGATCAATACCAAGCCCTTGGAAATGCAACATCATGATTTAACAGATAAAAAATGCTTTGCAGGAAAACCTTACCGATGCAGCTTTTCCTGCATGGCCTACCCTCTTCCAGGTGCTTTTCGAGGATAGAAGCAAGCTCGCCCCCACCCCTTCCAATCCATTTTTTTGCCGATTTTATGGCCATTTCATGATTTTTCCTGGCATTTACCGACCAAAAAGGAGAATTTATGTCTTTTACAGCATAGTCGGAACAGCATTTGCTATTAATCCAGGAGTCTCATCAACATGGCAGCAACAATGATAACCAGAATAATCTCCGGCGGCCAGACCGGCGCGGACCAGGCAGCCCTTGACGCCGCCATAAAGAACGACGTTCCCCACGGCGGCTGGATTCCGAAGGGAAGAATGACCGAAAGCGGCCCGCTGCCCAAGAAATACCAACTCCTGGAAATGGCCTCGCAGAGTTACCCGGAGCGGACGGAACAGAACGTCCTTGATTCTGACGGCACCCTGGTAGTCTCCCATGGCCGGATAACCGGCGGGACCGCCCTGACCCGGGAGCTGGCGGAAAAGCACGGCAAGCCCTGCCTGCTCCTGGACATGGACAGGCACTCTCTGGCCGAGGCCGTGGAACAGGTCAGCACCTGGGTTCGAAATAACGATATCGGCATCATGAACGTGGCCGGCTCCAGAGCCAGCCACGACCCGGAGATCTACCAGGCAACGTTTTCCGTCCTTGACACCTTTTTCAAAAACCTGGACGGCTGAGCGGATGATCGATAAAACAGCCG
>JBEPXR010000349.1:0-2858 GCA_041641775.1 Desulfobia sp.
GGGGTCGGCCTTCACCGGATATGCAGCCGGGCATCTGGCCGCCCTGGCTGCTGCAGGACCCCTGGTGGACCGGATCGGGGCCAGGCGCTCTCTGGCCCTGGCTCTTTTCCCCATGGCAGCCGGCCTTCTTCTCCTTGGTCTCGGCCGGGGAGAGTGGCTCGCTTTTGTCTACCTGGGCCTGATCGGCATAACCCAGGGTTTTGCCAGCACGGCCGCCGGAGCAGTCTGGGCTGAGCGCTACGGGGTTCTGCATCTGGGAGCCATCAGGGCCATGGTCCAGGCCATCATGGTGGTCTCCACCGCAGTGGCTCCTGTGGTCCTGGGGTTCCTGCTCGATCAGGATCTGAGTCTTTTACTGCTGACTGTTCTGCTTGCCGGCCTGACCCTGTCCGGTTCAACCCTGGCCTGGCTTGCCGGTGAAGTTGAGGGGGGCTTAAGCCATTCCAATACCTAAATGCAGAATTCAGATAAAATCCTTTTATCCTTTGTTTGCTTTAATTAGATATTTTTCACTCATTTTCAGAAAACCGGCGGTTTTTACATCTCTCTTGACAAATGTATAGTATAATGTATACAATTGTATATGTACGGGTGACAATAAAATCAGCCGGGAGCAAGTCATGACATCTTCATCTCAGCCACTGACCGCTAAGCAGCAGAGTTTTCTGCATTATCTCAGCGAAGAGATCAGCAGCAGAGGCTATGCCCCCAGCCTGCGCCAGGCCGCGGCCGACCTTGGGATCAGCCACGGAGCGGTGGCGCAGCTGATCAAAGCCCTGGAAGAGAAGGGCTATGTCAGCCGGGAGGGCCGCTACAGCCGGGATCTCCGGATTCTGAAGGAACGGAGGACCGTGTCCGGGGGGAAGGTCGAAGACAGTCGTCTGAGGGAGGTGGCTGTCATCGGCCGGATCACGGCGGGTCTGCCCATCTACGCTCAGCAGGAGTGGGACGGCACCGTGCTGGTGGATGGGGCAATCTTCCGGGGAGCCAATCTCTTCGCCCTCCGGGTAAAAGGGGATTCCATGCGGGATGCCGGGATCTTTTCCGGCGATCTGGTAATCTGCGAGCCCCGCCAGTTCGCCCGGGACGGGGAGATTGTCGTGGCCCTGATCGGAGGTGAAGAGGCCACGGTGAAGCGATTCTTTCTTCATCAGGATCATGCGGAGCTGCGGCCGGAAAATTCAGCCTTTCCGGTGAAGCAGTACGGTTTTGGAGAGATCCTCATACAGGGCAAGGTCGTCGGAGTCATCCGTGATGAGATTGCAACGTCTCCAGGATAGAAGGGAGTTGCCGCAGTTGGACTGGACGATGAAACAGCATCAATACCACCAATTTCGAAATCGAAATCGAAATTGCCATCGTCATCGTCATCGTCGAGCGGACCAGTCGCGATAAAAGCTCCTTAGGGCAGGGGACGAGGATTGATGGTTTGTCAAGTAATGAACCAGGACCACATTCACATAGGGACCTCAGGTTTTTCCTATACCGAATGGGTAGAAGCCGGATTTTATCCCAAAGGGACAAAGACCGCCGAGATGCTGGGGCTCTATGCCTCGGTCTTCGGGACGACTGAATTGAACTACACCTGGTACCAGATGGTCCGGACCGACGCCACGGAGCGGATGCTGTCCCGGGTCAGCGGGGATTTTCTCTTCACCGCCAAGCTGACCCGGACCATGACCCACGAGCAGGATGAAGAGTGGCGAAAACAGGCGGCCCTCTACCGTCGGGGCATGCAGCCCCTGGCCCGGGCAGGGCAGCTGGCTGCCGTGCTTGTTCAGCTTCCTCCCGGTTTTGACCGGACACCCGGCAACCGCACCTACCTGGGCGCCCTGCTGGATGAACTTGCCGGACTGCCTCTGGCCGTGGAGTTCCGTCACGCCTCCTGGGCCAGGGATTCGGTATTCCGGGAGCTGGAGAAGCGGCGGATAACCCTGGTCACCGTTGACGAGCCCCAGCTTCCCGGGCTCTTTCCGTGCCTGGATGTGGTCACCAATCCCGATTTGACCTATATCCGTTTCCACGGCCGCAACCGGGCAGGCTGGCAGAGCGGCGCCATGCAGAAAAAATTCGATTACAACTACAGCTCCCGGGAACTGGAGGACTGGCTGGACTCTTACGGCAAAGCGCTGATCGAGACGCCGAAGCAGAGCCTGATTTTTTTCAACAATCATGTCCGGGCCCAGGCCCCGGCCAATGCCTCCCTGTTCCGGAAAATATTGGTACGCAGTTGATTTGGTTGCCGTGGAACGATCCATCATCCATATCAATGTTGCCGATTTCGCTGCGGCAGTGGAACAGGTTGTGGACAGTGGTCTGCGGGGACGGCCGCTGGTCATAGCTCCCCGTGTGCCACGGGCCGTGGTGTATGACATGAGTGAAGAGGCTTACAGACAGGGAATCCGCAAAGGCATGCCGCTGTCCCGGGCCCGGCGGCGCTGCCGGGACGCGGTCCAGCTTACTCCGCGCCCCGGTCTTTATGCCAGAGCCGCCGCCGCCCTGCAGAAGGAGATGCAGCCCTATTCGCCCCTCGTGGAACAGGCCGAGGGAGACGGCCATTTCTTTATCGATGTCAGCGGCTGCACAAGGCTTTTCGGGCCTTCTCCGGATGTGGCCTGGCGCATCCGGAAACAGGTGGCCGGCGGTCTTGGGCTCCGTCCCATCTGGACCGTGGCTCCCAATAAGCTGGTGGCCAAGGTGGCGAGTCGGATCGTCAAACCCCGGGGTGAGTACATAGTGGCCGAGGGTGAAGAGGCTGCCTTTCTGGCGCCTTTGCCGGTGAGTGTATTGCCGGGACTTAGGCCCGAAGAAAAGGCGCGGTTGAGGGAGTTTCAGCTTCATCTGAGCGGCCAGGTGGC
>JBEPXR010000350.1:0-2851 GCA_041641775.1 Desulfobia sp.
TGCAAACGGCGGCCATAACACGTGTTCTGACCGCCTTCTTACGGGAGAACTCCGCTGTCCGAGCACCGGCCGGAAAACAATTTTGTGCCGCTAACCGCTGCACAACTGGTAAAGGTCTGACGTGATATTGAAAACCAGCTTGCTACCCGTTTCATTCGTCGTACTTCTCTTTTTTTTCCTTATCTGCCACACCCTGCCATCGGCAGCGGGACAGGACAATGGTTCCGCCAGGCTGGCTGTCATTGCGGCAAGCAATGAATCCCCCGCCGAAGAACTGGACGATCTCCTGATAGCCCGCGGCATAGCCAATCTTGTTGCCCAGTCTCTATATGACACCGGCCGCTACCGGCCCGTCGAGGAAAAACCGGAAATCCGCAGCCGAATCGATGACCTGGTCCGGCGGCATCTGGAGAGCGCCCCTGAAATAGCGGGAAACCGGGAAGAGGTGAACAGGATCCGCGAGGAACTGAACTGCCAGGCCATTGCCTGGGCGGTGGTTAAAGACCTCAATAAAAAAAGACGCCGCAGCTCATTTGGTCCCTTCAGCAGCGCCAAGACAACCATCACTGTGACCGTGGAAGTCTATCTCCAGGAAAGAGGGCGGCAAACTGTGAGTGCCAAAGGTGAAGGACAGGGGGTAACCAGGGCCAGCGGCGTTGTCTTCCAGATCCGGGACGACCGGATAGCTTTTGATGAGACCACGGCCGGCCAGGCCGTTCAGCAGGCGGTTAAAGAGGCGGTCGGCAAACTGGCGGCGAGATAGGAGGCAATTCATGAAAACCATATTCACCCTGACCCTGAACCTGATTTTTCTAACCGGACTGGCGGTGCTTGCCGGCTGTGCCACTACCTACACCGAAGAAGGAAAGGCGGCAGCCGAAAACTCTGCCCGCCAGCCCAGCCATCAATCGGAGTTCCCGGAATATTCCGGCCCCAGGACCGTGGCAGCCGTTCTTCCACTTGGACTCTCAACCCGGGCCGCTGAGAAATACCCCCATCTTCTCCGGCAGGACGTAGGCTTCGGGGTCCACAATCGGGTGGTTGATACACTTTATGAAACCGGCCGCTTCCGCTTCGTCGAAGAAAAAAAGAAGGTCATCAAAGACGTCATGGACCGTCAGTGGATGAGTTCAGCCGGTATGGTGGACCAGGCCGCTGCGGTCAGGATGGGCAGGATGCTGGGCGCCCGCAAGGTAATTTATGGTGAGATATACGACTACGCCCAGGGGGGTGAACAGATAAGAGGATTTTCCGCCCGGACCAACCTGAACACCCGGGTGGGGGTCCAGATCAGGCTGGTGGATGTAGAGACCCTGGAATACGTCCCGGCCAGCGGTACAGGCTACGGCCCTGATGTAGGTCTGGCCGCCGAAAGGGCGATATATGAGGCAGTATCTTCACTATTAAAAAGGCTTTAATCGTTTTCTCATTTTCTTTCATTAATCTTTATCAGCTAAGGAGGTGTATTGCATGTTATCGAAAAAATGGTGTCTCTTTGCAAGTGTTCCCGTATTTACCCTCATTCCTCAGTTGGCCATGGCCCAACAGTTCCCTGAGGAGGAGCATCATCACACAGTCAGCGAAGAAGCACTGGTCAGCAGCATTGAAAGCTACGCCGCCACCGCCCAGCAGACCGCCGCGATTATCCAGCAGTTCCTCATTCTGCCCGCTATAAAGACCAGGACAGAGATGGATGAGGCGGCAGCCCGCCAGGCCCTTCAACTGCCCCAGTCTTTCGGGGCGGCCCTCCGTTATCAGAACATTGATCCGAAGTATGCTGAAGACGGCGACCTTTACGGCGGCAGTCTCGCCATGATGTGGGATACCGAGGCCCTCACCTATGGGGTCATGGTTCCCTACGACAATCTCGATTTCAACAACCTGGACGCCAACCGTATCGGCGTGGTGGGCTTCGGCCAGTTCAGACAGGAAATACAGCAGAGCCTGGGCATGACCTATACCGGCTACCTGAACTATAACAACACCAATGTCAGCGTGGGTTCCAAGGATGATGACATAAACAACTACGGCGGTGGTCTGGCCGCAGCCCTGACCATGGACCGTGAATCCTACGTTCTGGGTGCAAGCCTTGCCTACCAGTACAATACCGATGACTCCAATGTCCGTGACGATGAACAGCATCTGCTGAAAACCGGGCTGAAAACGGGCCTCCGTTTCGGCGAAATGACCGCCCTTTCGCTCTATGGCATCTGGACCCTGGACTTTACAGACTATGACATCGATCCCGAGGATGACGACTATTTTGAAGTCGGTGCCGAGTTGACCGCAAGTCTCAGTGATACCTGGGGTCTCACTTTCGGAGCCAAGGATCTGATTGGTCTTGACTACATCAATGTCCAGGAAGTGTATCTCGGCTCGATCTGGAAATTTTAAAAGGAAGTTCGAATATGAAATCTGCTGGTTTTCCCTCATGGTTCGTGGTCCTTGTGATCACTGGATGTTTCCTGCTCCAGACCATATCCGCCCCGGCTCTGGCCGCTGACTGGGTGGAAGCCGAAGGATCGGGAGAAACCGGCAGCGCGGCAATTCATGACGCCCAGCGCAACGCCGTTCAGAAAGCTCTGGGTGTCATGCTTTCCAGTGAAACCATGGTGGAGAATTTCACCCTCATCGAGGACAGGATTCTGACCAGGGTCAAAGGCTACGTCAAGGAGTACGAAGTCCTGGAAAAAAACTGCAGCGATATCTGTCAGGTCAGGATAACGGCCCGGGTGGAAAAAATGACCCTGGCCGACGACGTTGCCATCCTCTGTGACATCCTGCCCAGGCTCAATTATCCCACCCTGGTCACCAGAGTCGAACAGAAAACCGTCAAAAACGATAATGCCCC
>JBEPXR010000351.1:0-2846 GCA_041641775.1 Desulfobia sp.
CGCTTATCGGGATCTGCCCGCCTGATAAACTGCCACTCATCGAGAAGATAATTACCAGGGTAAAGGCTGAATGGCCGGCATGATATACGTTGTACGTTGTACGTTGTAGGTTGCAGGTTGTACGCTGCCTGGTATTTTCAGACGGTTGATGACCAAATGACCGGAAGCGTGCTGTTCTGTTATCGTCTTCTTTAATTCCCATCTGAAACATCAAAACATTGATCTGCTGCCCGGCCACCCTTGCCAGCTACATAGAGAACCGGGAAAAAGAACGCCGCACCGGCGAGTTCTCTCCCGCCGCCATAGAAGAAATTTTTCGGTATGGCCGTTATATCGGCTCCGAAATTCGCAGTTTTCCCTTCCTGGAAAGTGGGATGGAAAAAGCCCGGGACCTGATCGCAGAATACGAACTGGAGAACAGATCCTTTCCCAGCGGCCTGGTCATCTCGGCAGAGTCCCTCGGTTCCGGGAAAGGACGATTCCAGAGACAGTGGCATGCTCCGACCGGCGGGATCTGGCTGACCGTTGTCGTCGTCAATACCCTTCTGCCCGATGCCGGCCGTCTGCTGCCTCTGGCCGCCGGTGCCGCCTGCTGCGAGACAGCCCGCAGTTATGGACTACCGGCCTCCATCAAGTGGGTCAATGATGTCCTGACCAATGGCAGAAAGCTCGCCGGTATTTTAACCCGGACCATAATGTCTTCGGGAGAAGAGTACTTGCTCCTGGGAATCGGTTTGAACGTCAACAACAGCTCCTTCCCGACCGAGTTGGAAAGCTCTGCCATATCTTTCCGGGGTCACCTGGGGAAAGAATGCGACCGGGAAGGGATTCTGGTCGATCTTCTTGCCAAGCTGTCCTGGAATATCGGTCTCGTGCACTTTCACGAAGCCCTGCAGTTAAAGGGGAGTGAGGAAGCGGCGGGCCACCCGCTGATCGGAAAGTACAATGAATTGAGTGATACTCCGGGACGCCGGGTAGAGTTCGGCTTTGATCTGGATGAAGAGCCCCAGTACCAGGCGAGGGTGCTTGGATTCGATGAGCAGGGCGGCCTGCAGATGCTCCTGAACCGGGAAAACCGGATAATCACCGAGTACAGCGGCGAGATACGCTATCTACCCTGAGTGATGTAGTACTCTCTCATCAGGCTGCTTTACTCTTCCCGTCAACATGTTCATTGCTTCTTTTTATCTTCCCGAGCAACCCCGTCCCGGGATTTTCAGTCGAATCTCCTCACTTCTGCCGTCATTTTTCCAGAGCTGAAGTTCAGATAATTTTACCGGATCTCCGAAGGCCCGATAAGTTTATGTTTTCAATGAGCCAAAAAATCAAATAAGATGATGAGAGTAACAGCTATTTTATAAAGCAAAGGAGGCTTCCCTTGAATCCAATGCTCGGTTTCATTTTTTCCAGGCGCAGTGTCCGTAAATTCGAAAACGGCGATGTCCCAGAGGAAATATTGACAGATCTG
The DNA here is from genome assembly GCA_041641775.1 of Desulfobia sp. GTDB lineage: Bacteria > Desulfobacterota > Desulfobulbia > Desulfobulbales > SURF-16 > JAWLDV01. The sequence continues at coordinate 1,469 of JBEPXR010000351.1, forward strand.
CTGGAAGCTGCCATGGCAGCCCCTTCAGCGGTGGCCAAGGATCCCTGGCATTTTCTGGTCATACGCGATCACGCCGTGCTGAAGAAACTGACCGATATTCTCCCCCATGGGAAGATGCTGGCAGAAGCCGGGGCAGGCATCGTTGTCTGCGGTGATATCGAAAAGGCTCACGACAGGCAGGAATCTTACATGCTCCAGGATCTCAGTGCAGCGACGGAGAATATTCTTCTGGCTGCCAATGCCCTCGGCCTGGGCTCCTGCTGGCTGGGTGTCCATCCCCGCCGGGAAAGAATGGACGGAATACGAGAACTTTTTAACTTACCAGAAAATATAATTCCCATGTGCTGCATAGCCCTGGGTTGGCCGGGGGAGAAACCGGAATCCCGGACCCGTTTCAACAAAGACCTGGTGCATTGGGAATCCTGGGGATAAGGATGGCGGCATGGAGATGGTAACGGTATTCACCCCCTATGCGTTTGAGATCGGGGAAAAAATATATATCACGGAAGGCAGGCGCAAGGGGGACTGGGAGGTGATTGACTGTGACGATGCCCAGGTCACTCTGCGCTGTCCCGTAAGCGGCAAAGAGGTTGTCTGGGCCAGATTCGCCTATCATGTCGAAAAACGGGAACAGCAATGGCCCCAGGAGGATTGAAGTAAGCAGAGGTGTATAATGCTGGATAGATATACGATGTACTGTCACACTCTCAGGATAAATCTGGGTAGCGGCGTTGATATGCGGGATATCACTTCCTCCCTGGAAGAGCTGGTCTATTCATCCGATATACAGGAGGGGATGCTGTCGGCTACTGTTACAGGGTCTACCGGTTCCCTCACTACCATAGAGTATGAACCCGGGGTCGTTTCCGATCTGGCTCGGGCCATCAATGAATTAGCTCCTCCCGGGGAAAGTTATGAACATGAGAAAGCCTGGCATGACGGCAATGGACACAGCCATGTGCAGGCTGCCCTGATGGGGCCTTCCATCTCCCTCCCGGTCCGCAAGGGCAGGCTTGCCCTCGGTACCTGGCAGCAGGTGGTGGCGATCAACCATGATAACAGATCCAGGGAGAGAAAAATAGAAGTGACGGTTATCGGCCGCTCATGAAAAGTCTTATTCAAGGAAAAGGTAATGGGGCTTTCATGAGATTGCACCGGGGCTCTGCCCGTCACTGCCGACACGACCTGGAGCATGACCCGGATGATTCCACCTTCGTCAGTCTGGACGATGAGGAGTTGGTGGAGGAAGCGGAAATCTTTTATTACTGCGCAGCCTGCCGTCACAGGATCACCTCGGCCAGGATGGTCATAGAGGTTAAAGGCAGCCATACCCACTATTATGCCAATCCATTCGGCAACGTTTTCGGGATTGGCTGTT
>JBEPXR010000352.1:0-2841 GCA_041641775.1 Desulfobia sp.
GATTGCCATAGCCGCCGCCCATGATCTGGAGCCCGATATCCTCGAGGGTCTCCTGAAGGCCAGAGACCTGGAAACTTCCGATCTGGCCCGGGACATTCTGGATATCCTGCTGGTCAATGCCGATATCGCCAGCCGGGAAAGGATCCCGGTCTGCCAGGATACCGGTCTGGCCGTGGTTTTTATCGAAGTGGGGAGTGAGGTACACATCTCTGGCGATCTTGACCGGGCTGTTCAGAAGGGGGTGTCACAGGCCTATGAAGAAGGTTTCCTGCGTAAATCGGTATGCGATCCCCTGACCAGGGTCAACACCGGGACCAACACTCCTGCGGTTGTCCACCTGGAGATGGTCGGCGGCGAAAGGGTAAGGATCAGTATCCTCCCCAAGGGCTGCGGCAGCGAAAATATGAGCGGTCTCGCCATGCTTCCTCCCGCCGCCGGTCGGCAGGGAATGGTCGATTTTGTGGTAAAGCAGGTGGTCGAATCAGGCCCCAACCCCTGTCCCCCTTTGCTGGTGGGAGTTGGTATGGGAGGATCTTTCGAGAAAGCCGCTTTTATTGCCAAAAAAGCGTTGTTGCGGCCCCTCGGTCAACCCGCTGATCGACGGGATGCGGCTGAGCTGGAGGAGGAGATCCTATCCGGGATCAATGAAAAAGGGCAGGGGGTACAGGGAATCGGAGGCTGTAATACTGCCCTGGCCGTTCATCTGGAGGTTTTCCCCTCCCACATAGCCAGCCTGCCGGTGGCAGTCAACATCCAATGCCATGCTCATCGCCACAAGGAAATCGTGATCTGAAATGTCATTTCTGAAAACGGAAACAGCCGTGCTGGAGAATTTACGGGAGGTGGAGATTCCTTTTGCCGAAGGAGCGGCTGATTCTCTTGCCGCCGGGGAGATGATATTGTTGACCGGCTCTCTTTTTACCGGCCGGGACCAGACTCACAGGCTGATGCTGGATCTTCTGGACAGAGGGAAAAAGCTTCCCGTGAAGCTTGCCGGAGAGCTGCTCTACTACGTGGGACCGTCTCCAGCCAGGCCGGGACAGGTTATCGGGGCGGCCGGTCCGACCACAAGCTACCGTATGGACAGCTATACACCCAGGCTCCTGGAGCTTGGCTTGAAGGCTACCATGGGCAAGGGGCAGAGGTCGGAGGAGCTGCGTCGAAGAATGCGGGAGTTGGGGGCCGTCTATCTAGCCGCCTTTGGAGGAGCCGGGGCTTACCTGTCCAGGTGCATAAAAGAGTCTGAACTGATCGCCTTCCCCGAAGCTGGGCCCGAAGCTCTCTTTCGCTTCAGGGTGGAGAGATTCCCGGCCCTGGTTATCAATGACGTTCAAGGCCGGGACTATTATGATATGGTGAAAAAAAACTAATTCATCCTGTTGTAGACATTAATCCCTTTCAGGAGGAGAAGAGCCTGCTGGAGCTGGTAGTCTTTTTTCATTCTCTCGTCAAGGGCAGCTCCATTTTCTTCTTCTCCGTTGTCTTCCTTGCCGTTTTCAGCATCTTTTTCGTCGCCCTCGTTTCCCTTGACGTCCTCTTCCCGGCTGGAATCCCCTTCATCCTTCTCTTGCTTCGAGTTTAACTCGCTTTCTCCGTTTGTGAAATGATGACGCAGATCCTTTTCCCTAAGAAACTTCATGGCTTGACCTTCCTGCTTCTCGATCTCTCCCGGGGTCAGGGTGATGGACGGAACCTCTATATCAGGGGTGATGCCGGTGGCCTGGATGGATGTTCCATCGGGAGTATAATACCGGGCTGTTGTCAGTCTGAGTGCGGCCCCGTTTTTCATGGGGATAACGGTCTGGACCGAACCCTTGCCGAAAGTCTTGGCTCCCAGGACGATGGCCCTGTTGTGATCCTGCAGGGCGCCGGCCACGATTTCCGAGGCGCTGGCACTCCCCTCGTTCACCAGGACGACAATGGGAAAAGCGTAGTCCTTGCCGTTCTTGTGGGCCTTGAATTCCATATTCTGGTCTTCCAGCCTGCCTTTGGTGAAGACGATCATGCCTTCGTCGAGAAAGATATCCGAGACCTTGACCGCCTGGTCGAGGAGGCCCCCCGGGTTGCTTCTAACATCGATAAGCAGGCCCTTAAGCTCTTCTTCCTTTTCCAGTTCCTCGAGCGCCTCTTTGAACTCCTTGGTGGTTTTGGCCTGAAAATTTCGGATCCGGATGTAGCCGTAGCCGGGTTCCACCATTCTCGATTTGACGCTGATCAGCGGTATGACATCACGGACAATGGTAACGTCCTTCAGTTCATTAAGCCCTTCCCGATGTATGGATATGGTGACTTCGGAGCCTTTGGGGCCGCGGAGTCTCTTCACTGCCTCCATCAGGCTCAGATCTTTGGTCAGTTCACCGTTGATCTTCAGAATCTTGTCCTTGGCCTGCAGTCCCTGCTTGTATGCGGGCGTTCCTTCGATCGGCGAGACAACGGTCAGGATGCCGTCCTCCAGGGTTATTTCGATGCCGATGCCGCTGAAGCTGCCCTTGGTCTCGATTTTGAGCTCCTTATAATGTTCCGGCTTCATATACGAAGAGTGCGGATCAAGGGTGGTGAGCATTCCCCTGATCGCTCCTTCTATGACTTCCTCGGTATCAATATTCTCAACGTAGTTCATTTCCAGAAGATGAAGAACATTCGAAAATGTTTCAAGATCCTCATAGACGTTCTTCGAATCTGCCTTGACGCAGGAGTTCTGGCCCCAGAAGAAAAAAGTGAAAAAGGGCAGGCAGATTACCGGTATAATGACAAGTCGTTTGAGCAGTGTGTTCTTGGCTTTCATGTACAGTCCTTAGTTTATTACCTGAAACGGGTATAACGGTATGCTGATACTGCCGC
>JBEPXR010000353.1:0-2824 GCA_041641775.1 Desulfobia sp.
AGTGAATCAACCGTATTTTTCCACCAGGACAGGCATCGCGGCTATCATCAGTGCCCGGTTTGCTGCCTTGTCTTCGTACCGCCCTCTTTTTTCCTGCCCCCGGAGGCGGAGAAGGCTGAATATGACCTCCATCAGAATAGTCCCGATGATCAGGGATACCGCCGGTTTTTAAGCCGGATCTTTACTGCCATGGAATTACGCCTTTCTCCCGAATGCAGTGGCCTGGATTTTGGGTCCGGTCCGGGGCCCACTCTCTCTTCGATGTTTGAAGAGGCAGGATATACCATGACCATTTATGACCACTTTTATGCCAGAGAGCCGGCTGCATTTAAAAAGACTTATGACTTCATAACCGCTACCGAAGTTGTGGAGCATCTCCACGATCCGCTCACCGAGCTGGAAAGATTGTGGGCCTGTCTGAAGTCCGGAGGTATTCTGGGGATCATGACCAAGCTGGTGCTCGGCCGAAAGGAATTCGCCCGCTGGCACTACAAGAATGACCTCACCCATGTCTGTTTCTTTTCCAGGTCTACCTTCAGGTGGCTGGCCTCGAAGTGGCATGGACAATTAGAATTCACGGACAAAGACATTATTCTCATCCGGAAAAATCGGCCGACAATCTATCCTGTCTCTATGTCCTGAGCAAGGGACTTGGTCGAATAAACCATTGCTCCTGCCAAAATCGGTGTGGTATATATATCCATGTTCAGCAAACCTGTACATTTACCGATGCGGCAATTTCCGATCGGGAATCGCATGAAAGCGAAAAAACTCCTCTTTACTGCCGGGGGGGAGAGCTTTTTTACAAAATCTCAGACTGGAGTAGATCATGGCCGACCAATATAAAACGCGCAGGAGTCCCATTTACACCATCGCTTTTCTCGCTATATGCGCTGGGATCTTTCTTTTTTTATGGAGGGCTCCGGAAGAAACAACTGCCAGACTTCCCCATGATGAAAACCATGAACGTTTCTTCGCCATGGAAAAAAAAGAAGCGGAAAAATACTGCACTGAATGCCACGGTGAGGACAAGATGGTCCCCTTTCCTCCAGACCACCCACCCAAATATCGATGCCTGTTCTGCCATAAGAGAAAGTAAAAGCGGTACCGGGAGAACTGCCATTGAAAATAGAGCTTGAAAGTCTGGAAGCTACTCTAGAACTCGGAGAAAAAATCGGGAGCAGCGCCCGCCCGGGTGACATCATCACCCTGACCGGCGGACTGGGAACTGGAAAGACCACTCTAACCCAGTTCATTGGCAGGGGCCTGGCGGTTCCCCCTACATTGTATATAACCAGTCCCACCTTTACTCTTCTCCAGGAGTATCCCGGGCGTCTACCCCTCTATCACCTGGATCTCTACCGTTTATCTACCATGGAGGAATTCGAGGATCTCGGCTTCGAAGAATATCTCTACGGCCAGGGACTGGCGGTAATCGAATGGCCAGATCGTCTCGGTGAGCTGATGCCCGCCGACCGCCTGGACATTGTGCTCACAATGGAATCGGAGACCAGGCGCCTGGCGGAACTTACCTGCCACGGAGAATATATTCTGCCTGATCTCATCAACAACCTATACCGGTCGACCAGGCCCCGGACTGATTTCAGCTAAATATCCACGCTCCGGTTGATTCCCCAACGTTCCTGCTTTCTTACTGATGGATAATACCTTTTTTCCGGATACAGACTGATGGGAAAAGATAAACCGCCCGATTGCCCGAAATGGGAAGAAACAGGTCCTGCATGCATTATCTCCTGCCTCTATTGCGGTGGAAGGGTCGGGCTCACTGGTAGATGAAGCAACGGTCGGGCCTGCTGCACGGAGTGTGGCATGGAAACTTCCGCCGACTTCTACCGGGACCAGATCGAAGAGTGGCAGGACATGGTGGCACGCGCTTTTCAAAAACGCAGCTTCAAAAGGGACGATTATCCTGTTGACAAAATCGACCAGGATAAGGACTATTTATAGTATGAGAAAACAGTTTTTCTGAAATCTACAAGCAAATACAGGAGAGCAAATGGAAACAGCACCTGAAATCATCTTCCATGATGTCAAGAGAAGTGAGACCCTGGTCGACCTGATCAATGAAAAGATAAAAAAACTCGAACAGTTCTCCGATAAAATTATCAGCTGTAGAGTGACCTTGGGCAAACCCCAGAGTCATCAGCGCAGCGGCAGGCCATACGAAATCAATATAACCGTCAGGGTACCGGGCCGAAAAGACGTGGTGGTTACAAGGTCGACTGCTAAGGGCAGCCTTCACGAAGATCTCAAGACCCTTCTGAATGAATCTTTTGATGCAGTAAGCCGTCAGCTCAAAAAAATAGAGGAGAAGAAACGGGGAGATGTCAAGACCCCAGCTGATGAAGCCTACCTTGCCCAGATATCCAAGCTCTATCCAGAGGAAGGATATGGCTACCTGCAGCCACGAAACGAAGGTCCCGAGATATACTTCGATCAGAACAGCCTCTTGACCGAGAAATTTGAAGATCTGACGGTGGGCACCTATGTGACTTACGAAGAGGAAATCAGTGACAGGGGAGCCAGGGCCTATCGGGTTCGGATAACCTAAAAACCGGGTCCGGCATCTGGCAGTATTTTATCCGATATGACTCACCGGACAAATACGGGATAAGCTCCTCATGAGTTATCAGCCCATAGAGGACTATGGAATCATAGGTAATATGCATACCGTAGCCCTGATAGGAAAAAACGGGGCCATTGACTGGTTCTGTTTTCCCTATATCGACTCTCCTTCCGTATTCGGGGCACTGCTCGACGACGAAAAAGGCGGCAGTTTCGTTATCCAGCCCCATGATAATTT
>JBEPXR010000354.1:0-2820 GCA_041641775.1 Desulfobia sp.
TGCCTGCTGCGGCAATATTGACATTACGCTCACCCCCTATGACATCCTCAGGTTGCGAAAACATCTCAGCATGAGTGCTGACGACTTTCTCTACAGATTCACCACCCCGGTATATGTCGAAAAGACTGATCTCCCTGGAGTCAAACTCCATCTCGATGAAAACGGGCGCTGCCCTTTCGTCTCTGAAAAAGGCTGTTTCGTCTATTCCGAGAGGCCCACAACCTGTAGATACTATCCTGTCGGAATGGCCAACTTCCATGAAGGTGGAATCGAAAACTCCGGTTCAGAGAATTTCTACTTCCTGGTTAAAGAGCCTCACTGTAAGGGACATGAAGAAGATAAAACCTGGACAATCAGAGAGTGGCGGGCAGATCAGGGTGTGGACGAATGCGACGAAATGAACAGGGAGTGGATGGCTGTGGTGATGCGGCGTAAGTCCTTCGGATACCAGGCTTCAATGAGCGAACAGGGTAAAAAGATGTTCTTCATGGTCAGTACCGACACGGACAAATTCCGCAAATTCGTCTTTGAAAGCTCCTTCCTCGACACCTATGAAGTATCAGAGGAAACCTTGAAGGAAATCAGGGAGGATGACATTGCTCTGATGAAGTTTTCCTTCCGGTACCTGGCTTCTGCCCTGTTCGGTACTGATGATCTCAAAATGAAAGACGAGAAGATAAAGACCAAGGTCGAGGAAATGAAAAAAGAGCACATCAAAAAAGAAAAAGAGGCTGAAAAGACCTACCAGGAACTGAAAGAAATCCGTGATCGGATGGCCTCCGAGAGAGGGGAATAGAGACGGAGATTCAAAGGAAGATTCAAACTGCAGACAGAGATTGCTTTTGCTCAAAAGAGCCGCGTCTCTGCACCAGTTCTATCTCGTAGGCCCGGAGAATGTCACTTCTGGATATAATTCCCAGCAGCACATTGGCTCCCCCTCTGGCAACAACAGGCAGCCTTGCCAGATCCCGGGGTGACATCTTCCTTATTGCCGCCAGGACAGGCTCATCAGGAAAGACTGTCAAAGGCGGCCTGGTAGCGATATCTGCCACCTTTATACTCTGCAGGTTGGCTTCAGCACTGCGCAGAAGCACATCTTCCAGATCATGAACTGTTATAAAACCAAAGAGGTGTTCTTCATCTGCCATGACCGGAAACCCCTGAATATGTGTCTTATGAAAGATGACAAATACCTCGCTTAAAGGCTGATCCTTATGAACGGTAACTACATGAGGATTCATGATCTCCTCCACCGTGACATTCTCCAGAACGTCTATATCTCTGCCCTGTTCAAAGTGAACCCCTTTCCTGACCAGTTTGACAGTATATATGGACTCCGGATTAAGCCAGTCGGCGATAAAGGTTGCCGTGATTCCCGAAGCCATCAGAGGCAGAATCAGACCGTAATCTCCACTCATTTCGAAAACTATCAGCATAGCGGTTAGCGGGGCCCGGGCGGCACCGGCAAAAACCGCTGCCATTCCTACAAGGGCATAAGCCCCCACCTCTCCCGCTACACCGGGACAGAAGGTATTAGCCAAATGACCGAACACTCCTCCAAACATAGCGCCGGTGAATAGAGAAGGGGCAAATACTCCTCCCGAATTTCCTGATCCCAGAGTCAGACTGGTAGCCAAGGGTTTCAATAATACCAGAATCACCAGGATCAGGAGACTGCCCTGTCCCTGGAGGACCTGTTCCATAAAATGGAAACCCGAGCCGTAAATATGCGGGAGGGAGAAAAGATTTTGCGAAGTTACTGCAGAGGTACCGGGAATGGACGAAAGATGAATCAGGTTTATATAGAGATAGGCGCATGTCCCTAAAAGCAGTGCACCGACCGCCGGCTTCAGGGCAGCCGGGAAAGACCATCCGTCAAAAAGAATCTCGAATCTATCAAGGAGGCGGATAAAGATAACACTGACCAGGGCCGAGGCCGCCCCCAACAGGACATACAGAAAAATCTCCAGAGGCGAGTTCAGGGTGTAGACCGGTACGGTAAAGGCAGGATCACTGCTGAGGAATATCCGGCTGACAATACTGGCTGACAGAGCGGCTATAACCACATTTCCGAACATCTTCACCTGGAACTCATTCATCAGGAGTTCAGTGGCGAAGGCCACTCCGGCAATGGGGGCATTGAATGTTGCCGCTATTCCAGCTGCGGCTCCACTGCAGACCAGGTTTTTAATCCGCAGATCAGAGAGCCTGAGCCACTGGCCCAGATTGGAACCAAGGGCCGCGCCAACCTGGACGATAGGTCCTTCTCGGCCGGCGGAACCTCCGGTGCCGATGCAGAGAGCCGAGGCGACGATTTTGGTTATCGCCACTCTGGCGCGTATTCTGCCTCCGTAGCGGACAAGGGACTGCATTACCTCAGGCACCCCATGCCCTTTGACTTCCGAGGCAAACCAGGCGATGAGGGGGCCTCCCAGGAGCGCTCCTATGGCAGGGACAAAGAGATAGGTAAGATTACCCAGGTCTGGAAAAAAGCTGCCGCTGTAAAAAAAAATTCCCAGCCAGTCAATCAGCCTGATAAAGAAGACGGCAGCCAGCCCGGTGCTTACCCCTATGGTTATCGCCAGCATAAGAAGGATGAAACCTTCTTTTCTGGCAGATCTGTCCAGGGGAGGTCCGTGGGGCCGTTTTTCCATTAAACCTGGCTTACTGCCGAAGAGTGGAATTGCGAAAATATACAGCCGGGGTAACGACCGCTACCTGCGGGTCTGGTACTGCAGGATTTCGCGTTTACATATAGCGACACCTCAATTCACCAGAATCACTATTCCCGCAGGCCTTCAAGGCTAAGTGCTATTGCAC
>JBEPXR010000355.1:0-2812 GCA_041641775.1 Desulfobia sp.
GATGCAGCTGGAAGGCGGCAAACGGATGCACCCCCAGGCTTTCATCCAGGGCAATCCCCTGAAGATCGGAACAAAGCTGGGGGAGGCATGATTGGCTACTGTGACACTTTCTCTGGGATAAGCGGTGACATGTTTCTGGGGGCCCTGCTGGATGCGGGCCTTTCAGAGGAAGAACTCAGGGACCAGCTCGCCCGCCTCCCATTGACCGGCTATGATCTAACCTGCGAGGATGTTCTGGTTCAGGGCATCAGGGCCAAAAACGTCACCATCACCCCCACCTCCGGGCACCCCTCACGCAACTGGCCGGAGATTAAAAGCCTCATCGAAAACTCCTCCCTGGAAGCTCCAGTCATTAAAAAATCTCTGGCCGTCTTCACTGAACTCGCCAAGGCAGAAGCGGCGGTCCACGGCTGCAGCCTGGAGGAAGTCCACTTTCATGAAGTCGGGGCCGTCGACTCCATAATCGACATCGTTGCCGCGGCCATTGGCCTGCATATACTGGGAATCACCAGGATCTACAGCACCCCCCTCCCCATGTCCGGCGGCTGGACAAACTGCGCCCATGGCCCTCTGCCCCTTCCCGCTCCGGCAGTATGCCGGCTTATTGAAGACGTACCGGTATACGGCCTCGACTGCAGCGAGGAACTGGTGACTCCGACCGGGGCCGCCCTGCTCAAAGCCCTCTGCCACGGCTTCGGCCCCATTCCCCAGATGACCGTGAATTCCACCGGCTACGGGGCCGGAAGCCGGGTAAGAAGCGACGGCTACCCCAACCTTTTTCGCCTTTTTATCGGCAGGGAGCAGCCTCAGGCTGAAGAGGCCGGAGAAGTCGAAGTACTGGAAGCCCACCTGGATGACTGGCAGCCGGAGACCTTTCCCTGGCTGAGCGAGCAGCTCTTTCAAGCCGGGGCCCTTGACGTGAGCCTGATTCCCATGCAGATGAAAAAAGGCAGACCGGGCTTTCTTCTCCGGGTACTCGGAGAGGAGAGCCGAAGCTGGGAACTCAAGCAGATCATTTTCAACGAAACCACTACCATAGGCCTTCGTTACCGGCGGGAGAAGAGATGGACCCTGCCCAGGCGGACCGGATACATTGACAGCAAGTGGGGGCCGCTTGCGGTAAAGCGAGTGGAGGCTCCGGGCGGCGCCCGCCTCTATCCCGAATACGAATCCTGTTGCAGCATGGCCAGGAAAGAGGGCTTACCCTTACAGGAAGTCTACTCCTGGGTGGCCCGAACCCCGGCCGCTGAATTCAAGCCGAACGGAGAGGAGTGAAAGGGTATGCCCCGCTTGATCATGCCCATAGCCACTGGACTTTACACCGGTTATCTTCCCAGGGCGCCCGGGACCTGGGGAACCCTGCTGGCCTTTCCGATCCATCTGCTGCTCACCCTTCTGCCTTCCGTATTCTACGGAGTCAGCCTGCTTGTCCTTTTCGCAGTGGCGATACTGACGGCCGGGGCCGCAGAAAAGATCCTTGACTATAAAGATCCAGGAGTTATCGTCATAGACGAAATAATCGGCATGCTGATCGCGCTCATCGGCATTCCCCAGAGTTTTGGGGCCTGGGTGGCGGCTTTTCTGCTCTTCCGGTTTTTTGACATTATCAAGCCTTTTCCGGTGGGCTGGCTTGACAGACATCTCAATGGCGGCCTCGGCATCGTGATGGACGATGTCGCGGCCGGCGGCTATACTCTCTTGTGCCTCCAGCTCTACTACGCCATTCAACCCTGAACCGTGAAACCCGAAAAGCGGAACACACTATTATGACGCTCCGACTGCGACCGGACAACTATGCCAGAGAAACCCTGGAACGCTATACCGGCTCCTCGGTGAAGGATTTCTGCTCCTATGTCCTTCTCTGTAATTTCCACCGCTACATCAGGAGCTTCGCTGACACCACCGGCAGCGAGATTCTGGGAAATTACTGGAGTATAAGCCATGACAGGGAAAAGGACATAACCTTAATCAACTACGGGGTGGGATCTCCTTCCGCCGGCATAATCATGCACTGCCTCTCCTTCCTGGACAACCTCAAAGCCGTCCTCATGCTCGGCATGTGCGGTGGCATCGCCGATGACCTGGCTGTTGGGGATATCATCCTGCCCACCGCCTCCATCCGCGACGAGGGGACAAGCGCCCATTATCTTCCCATAAATGTTCCGGCCCAGCCCACCTTCGCCATTAACCGGGTCGCCGAACAGGTCATTTTCGAAGAACGCTGCTGCAGCACCAAATCGGGTATAATGCATACCACCGACTACCGGATGTGGGAGTTTGACGGAGACTTTATCGACTATATCCTCAAGAACAGGATTATCGCCATTGACATGGAGATAGCGACTATCTTTGCGGTAGCTCACGCCAGGCATCTGCCCACCGGAGCCTTAATGCTGGTTTCCGATCTGCCCCTCAAACAGGGGGGGATCAAGAGCAAAAGCCACTCGGAAGATGTTTTTGAGACCTACACGGCCCGGCATCTCGACATAGGTATCAAGGTTGTCGAAAAACTGAAAAAAGAGGAGCTGTAACTGCACCATGACCAGAAAAGACTGCGCCGTCATCGATTTCCACACCCACGCCTTTCCAGACAAGCTGGCCCATAGCACCATTGCCCTCCTGGAGGAAAAGGGGGAGATAAAAGCCTGTCTGGACGGTACCCTGGATTCGCTCCTGGACTCCATGGAAAAAAATCATATTGAGAAATCGGTTCTCTGCAATATCGCCACCCGCCCGGAACAGTTTGGTGCCATCCTTGCCTGGTCCAGGCAGATAGCCTCGGATAAGATAGTCCCTCTTCCCTCTTTTCATC
>JBEPXR010000356.1:0-2794 GCA_041641775.1 Desulfobia sp.
TCCACCGGTCAACCGGCTCATATGTTGTAGTTCACCCGTTATCATCCCTGTAAGACCTTGTTCTAACAGAGGATCGAAACCTCGTTGTAATTCGAAAACGGTCGAACATGTCCCTGGTTTATTGGGATTGCCATTATCCAGCGGTAGATTCGACATCCCTCCTCCCGAAGTCTTCCTGAAAATTCGTTCTATTTCATAGAGATGTCTTTGAGTAAATAAATACTCCTTTCCGACCTCAAGGACACTACCAGGGTGAGTAGTCAGTGGAGCAGTAATAAAAGGACGGTTCCAAAATTACATTGACATTAAGAAAAGATATTATTATTGAAGCTGTTGAAGATGAGTCGTAGATGATGATGGAAATGACCGAGTTCCTGGTGGTGCCCGGCCGAGCAGTCGGGCGGGCGGCAGGGATATATCTGTCAGGGAAATAGGACAGACAGCTTCCCCTTTTATTTCCCGGACTGGTAATCCTGCAGGCAACAACTACAACACGGTATCAGGTAATGACCATCACGGCATCTACAATCTTCAGTATCTGCATTACGATTTTCCTGCTTATATCTTTCACCGTTTCTCCAGCCGTTTCCTTCAATCAACCCTGGCAGGAATTGCGAAACAGCAGTTTGCCGGAACAGTATGGCAAAGTGGTCTATACCAGGGAAGGAACGGGCAGCAAGCACGTCTATATAATTTTGCAGGCTCACCGGAGTTCGGTTTCGGGGTTGAATAACAGGGTTACCATCCAGGCTCAGTCGGATATCTACAGAATAGAAGAATGGCTGGTGAGACATAAAAATGTTCAGCTGCTTTTGCCGGAGGGCTTTTTTAGAAACAACCCGAAAGCAAAGAAAACTTCCGCCGATCAAGCCTCCTTGTCCGGCAATGAAATCCGTCTCAAGTTCATGGACGATGAAACTCTCAGAAGGGAGTTATCGGATTCCACTGAGTTTGTCAATGCCGATAGGCTGCTTTGCCAATACTCCAATATCAGACTGCGGCAGATCGAAGACAGGGAACTCTATTTCGAAGTCCACAACTATCTTTCCAACCTGAAGAACGAACCCCCTGATGAGACTCCCTCTGTGGGTGCGCACCTGTTTTATTTGCAGGGGAGAAGAAACGCCCATCTTCTGCAGAAGCTCCCTGAGATCATAGAGGGGGAATACAGGACGGGGCGGATAAGTTCAGCAAAGGCCATCTTTACCATAGGACTCGCCCATGGTCCTGAAATTATTCGCATCCTGGACAGGGAACAAATTGCTGCTAATTTTATAGGGGAGGATAATTCGCGAAAGGAGGGACCTCTCAAGCTTGCAGAGAGCGGTTATCACGTGACAGTTATCATACCTGCCGCCCTGTTGAATAAACTGGATTATCTTGCCGAATCTATACCAACGGCAGGTGATGCCTGAGCCGTCAGGTTGCGCCTGAAAACGCGCCAGCAGGTTGGATAAGGATTCTCGCAATGCTCCCCGAGACGGACTCTGTTGGGAGGAGAGAGTAGGAAAGCATTGCGAGAATTTCGGTCGGAGCCGTTTTATTCCTGCCATTCGCCCCAAGTCGAGGCTATAGACGAAAGGGCAACCGTATTAAAAGGCTTCACTCAGCCTTGGCTGCAATAAAATAGTAAGGATAATCAGGTCACACAACGGCTCCTGCTCTATAGCAGGTCTTTACCTGTTTTCCTTCTACTCGTACTGCCGCCTTTCCTGGTATTCCTGCTCATCATGAAAATCCGGCTTATCAGCATCGTACTCAGTCTCGGCTTCAGTCTCCATATCCTTCCGGTATCTTCTAATCTGCTCCTGGTCTTCCTCCCAGTAAGGACTTACTCCGTAATACTCATGGATCTTCCGGGCCTTATCCCTGCTGGTGATCTTGGTACCCTGAGGAGCGTTTTTCAGTTTGGCGGAGGGAAAGTTAATCTTGAAACCTTTCTGGTCAGCTCGTGCCTGCACGGCTTGCCAGGGAATGGGATAGTCATTCGCGCCTAAACCCAGGGTGCCCCCGGCGCTGAGCATAAGATAGGTGACTTTGCCGCTCTCGGTGTCAATGAGCAGACCGTCCACCTTACCTACTTCTTCATCGTTGGCGTCATAGATCTTCATGCCGTTGAGATCTTCAACGCTCTTCAGATTCCGGGTAAGCCGGTCACTTTGCTGAATGTCTGCCTGTTTTTGCATCTTGATTTGGGCTTGATCTTCATGCTGTTCGCCTGCCTGTTGGTCCATGGCAAACGAAGAGGTGGCCCCAAATATTCCCAGTAAACCTACGGTTGAGACTATCAAGATCTGTTTTTTCATCTGTTTCTTCATAGTAAACTCCTTACTTGTCATTTATTGGAACGAAAGTAGAACGATAAGGGTAAGTCGACCTGATTATCCTTACCTGCATTAAACTACATTGTATAAAAATCCATTCCTGGTGTATAGACTTTTCAATTTTTTTTTCGGCGCTCTCCATTGATTTTTTCGACAATTTCCTGTCATTGCTCTCCTAATTAAACAGCTCGGCCCAAGAGTCCAGCCGCCGTCAGTCTGTGCTGGCAAGGGTTGATTTATCTCGTTCACCTGAGAAGTCTCATGTCATATGGTATGCCATTATTGATTTGGCGCTGCCTCTGTATGGAGCTGTTAAAATTGCTCATGGGAACCTTGAAAAATTGCCCTATGGCCCGATTACGGTGTCGCAGGCATTGGAATGGATTCGTCACCTTCCTTGCCAAAACGTACCGAAGGTACGGTTAAAAGAAAAATGCTCACATATACCTAATATGCTGCGCTTGTTATTT
>JBEPXR010000357.1:0-2765 GCA_041641775.1 Desulfobia sp.
CTATAATAAGCATCGGGTTGTCTCGGATGACATGGAACTCTCCCGGGCCCGCCTTCTGCTCAGCGAGTCGTTGGGTATAGTTTTTCGGAATGGTCTGACCCTCCTTGGCATGAGCGCCCCCGAATCGATGTAGGCGATCCGGCCACCATTCAGAATTGCAGTCCGGGGAAAAAGGGATATGCTTCGCCGGTGCAGTCCTTTAATCGACAATGAACAACTTCATGTCGGACAGCTAATACAGCCGACTAAGCTTCTTCTTCATGGCGAGAAAGAAAAACCAGAAAAAAGGGAAAGGCATACGCTTCGAGTTGAGCTTCAAGGGCCTTTTCGGACTGGGGGTCGTTCTATTTTGCATTTTTCTCTGGATGTTTCTCCTGGGCATCTGGGCCGGCCAGAAGCTGCTGGTTTCCGGAGCGGGGGAGGAATATAGGGCGGCAACCCCGGTTCATGATATATCCGGGGAAGATCCTGGAGACGGAGCCACCTACCTGAGCAGGGTTTCTTCCATCCTGAAGAAAGGGAGCAGCAGCCTGGGGAAGAAAGCCTCCGAGGTCAAGGATAAGGTCATGACAAGGGAGTTGTGGCATGGTTCTTCGGAGGATTCGATTTTTTCCATCCAGATAGCTTCCACCGATGATCAGCAAGAGGCCGGCAGACTGGTTATGGATTGGCAGGCAATGGGCTACGACGCCTTCTATCGTTCTCCGGAGGAGAGCTTTCCCTACCGGGTTTTTATCGGTCGTTTTGAAGAGTTTGGTCAGGCCAAGGCACATGCTGATACCTTGGAGAGCAGTGAAAATGTCAGGGTGTACATCACCCTGTTGCCCACTACAGAGGATAAGCGTGATTCGTAAGGCGAAGATGGCGGATGTTAAAGCAATTTATGACCTCCTGCATTATTATGCGGAGAAAGGGCTGCTGCTGGGAAGATCCCTCAGCTCACTTTATGACCAGCTCAGGGATTTCCAGGTTTATACTGAAAAGATTGAGGGAGAGGAAGTTATTCTCGGTGTTTGCGCCCTGCACATATGCTGGGACAATCTGGCCGAAATCTGTTCACTTGCCGTCCGGGAAGAGGCGCATTCCCGCGGTATCGGAACCGAACTGATCAACAGGTGTCTCAATGAGGCAAAGGAGATGGGTATAAACAGGGTGTTTGCCCTGACCTATGCTCCTGATTTTTTTGGAAAACTTGAATTTAAGCCTATTGATAAAAATTATCTCCCCCACAAGGTCTGGAGGGACTGCATAAATTGTCCCAAGTTTCCGGATTGCAAGGAAGAGGCCGTGATGTGGGGGCAGTAAGGAGTTAATATGTTAGACAGTGTTCTGACCAGGATATTTGGCAGCAAGAATGAGCGGGAGCTAAAGAAAATGCAGCCCCTGGTAGACAGAATCAATGGCTTCGAGCCGGAAATCAGGGAACTCGATGATGCTGCCCTGACGGGTAAGACGGGAGAATTCAAGAACCGCCTGGAGGCCGGTGAACCTCTGGACGATCTGATGGTGGAAGCATTTGCCGTGGTACGGGAAGCCTCCTGGAGGGTTCTCGGGCTTCGTCCTTTTGATGTCCAGCTTATTGGTGCCATTGTACTCCACCGTGGCAAGATAGCTGAAATGAAAACCGGTGAGGGAAAGACACTGGTCGCCACCATGCCCGTCTATTTGAATGCGCTGACGGGCAAAGGAGCTCATGTGGTGACGGTCAACGACTATCTGGCCAAAAGGGATGCCGAGTGGATGTCCGGAGTTTATCATTTTCTGGGACTTTCCACCGGTTTCATCGTCCATGGTATGGATGACCAGGCCCGTAAAGAGGCCTATCATGCCGATGTCACCTATGGAACGAATAATGAGTTCGGCTTCGACTATCTCCGTGACAATATGAAGTTCAGAAAGGAGGATTTCTGCCAGAGGGAATTTAACTATGCCATTGTGGATGAGGTCGATTCAATTCTGATAGATGAGGCCCGGACTCCCCTGATTATTTCGGGGCCTGCCGAGATGTCCGTCGAACTGTACCACCGGGTCGACAAGATCATTCCCAATTTTGAGGACGGCGTCCACTACAAGGTTGATGAAAAGGTCAAGTCCCTCAGCATGACTGAAGAGGGTGTAGCCCTGGGGGAAGAACTCCTGGGTGTAGACAATCTCTATGACCCTAAAAATATTGAGTGGCTGCATCATCTCAATCAGGCACTGAAGGCCCATGCCCTTTTTCAGAGGGATGTCGATTACCTGGTGAACGACGGTGAAGTGGTGATTGTCGATGAATTCACCGGACGGGCCATGCCGGGCCGCCGTTTCAGCGACGGCCTTCACCAGGCCCTGGAAGCCAAGGAGGGGGTCAAGGTTGAAAAAGAAAATCAGACCCTGGCCTCCATTACCTTCCAGAATTATTTCCGGATGTATGACAAACTTGCCGGTATGACCGGAACGGCAGATACCGAAGCTGCCGAATTCAAGAAGATCTACAACCTTGATGTCGCTGTCATTCCTACTCACCACCTCATGGTCAGGGACGACTACGCAGACGTGGTCTACAAAAATAAAAATGCCAAATTCCGTGCGGTTGTCCGCGAGATTAAGGAAATTCACAGCCAGGGCAGACCTATTCTTGTCGGTACTACCAACATCGATGTTTCGGAAATGCTTTCCAAGATGCTGCAGAAGGATAAAATCAAGCATTCCGTGCTGAACGCCAAGAATCACGCCAAAGAGGCGGAAATAATCGCAGAGGCCGGGGAAAAAGAAAAAATAACCAT
>JBEPXR010000358.1:0-2762 GCA_041641775.1 Desulfobia sp.
GCCAATATAAACGTAAAACGGTATAATGGCAAACAAACTGTCCTCTTGCCGACCTGGGAGGCAGGCTGCGGGATGTTACAGTTCCTCAACACGATCTGGATTCTCTCCTATTCTTTGGGCCGAATCAACCTGGGAGATGAAGATTTTTCCGTCCCCCGGTCTCCCGGTATGAGCGCTGGACCGGATTGTCTCTGTTAGGATCGGCATCATGGCGTCAGAGCAGACTATTTCGAGGCGGATATATCGGGGAAAATCGAGAGTCAGTTCTTCCCTGTGCTGATGCAGCCGCTGGTGCACGCCTCTTCTTACCCCCATTATTTCGGACATGCTCGCTCCGGGAAAATCGTCGATTTTGTGAAGAGCTGCAATAACGTCGTCCCGCATAACCGGACGAAAAAAAGCAACCAGTCTTTTCATGTGAGTTTCCTCCTTTTTTCAATACTTCCTTCAATCAAGCCATAAAAACTGGGAATGACAAACAGGGTCAACAGGGTTGAGGTGGCAAGGCCGAAAATGACAACCGAAGCCAGAGGCCTCTGGACTTCCGAACCCGCTCCATGAGCGAGCAGGAGAGGAAGCAGACCGAGAATGGTGGTCAGAGCCGTCATCAGGACCGGTCTCAGGCGAAGCAACGAGCCTTCGAGCACAGCCTGTTCGACATTTCTACCACGCTCCCGCAGGTCATTGAAATAGGTAACCAGAACCATGCCGTTCTGGACCGCTATACCGAAAAGAGCGATAAAGCCGACTGAGGCGGGGACCGAAAGATATTCTCCCATGACCAGCAGGCCCAGCACTCCTCCCACCAGGGCAAGCGGAACGTTCACCATGATGACTCCCGCCTGGCGGGACGAACCGAAACCGAGCCACAGAAGAAGAAAGACTCCCAGGATCACTGCAGGAACGATGATTGACAGACGGGCCATGGCCCGCTGCTGGTTTTCAAACTGGCCGCCGTATTCGATGGTGTATCCGTCAGGGATATCGACTTTTTCCTCGATGCGTTTCTGGATGTCGGCAACAACGCTGCCAATATCACGATTGTCCACATTACCTTGAACGACCCAGCGCCGCTGATTTTTTTCGCGATTTATCTGGATGGGACCCACGACCTGTTTGACCTCGGCCACCTGGCTTAAGGGTATCAGTTTTTTGTCGGCAGTGGTAAGCAGAATGTTGCTGATCGATTCGGGATCATCCCTGTACTTTTCCTGGTAACGGAGATGGATGCCGAATCGTCTCGTATTGAGATAGATGTTGTCAACAACCTCACCTCCGACTGCCAGCTCAACGATTTCCAGGATCTGGTTGACGCTCACTCCGTATCGGGCGCAGGCTGCACGATCAGCTGAAACCTGAACCTGTGGCTGTCCGAAACTCTGTTCAACGCTTAAATCAACCAGACCGGGTATATCCTCAATGACTTCCTTGATCTCTCCGGACTTTTGGCGCAGTATTGTCAGGTCCTCACCGAAAAGCTTGATCGCCAGCTGGGTCTTGACCCCGGAAAGCAGCTCATCAAATGCATTCTGGATGGGCTGGGTAAAGTTGAACTGGACCCCGGGGACGACGGAGATGCGTTCCCGAATAGCATCAATCAGTTCAGTCTTGCTGGCGAAGTTTTCCCAGTCTCCAGCCGGCTTCAGTTCGACATGAATTTCTCCTGTATTGACCGGATGGGGGTGGCTGCCGGCCTCGGGCCGACCGATTCGGGAAACCGTCTCTTCCACCTCATGGAACTCCAGTATCTTCCGCTCCAGATTCATCACCGTTCCAGTAGCTTCTTGAAGGGAAATGGACGGAGCCATGGTAACACCGATAAGGATGGAACCTTCTTCCAGATTGGGAATGAATTCGGTGCCTATGAATTTGAGAGTGGCCAGACTGAGCCCGAGAGCGAGCAGGGAAATGAGCATGACCGTTTTTTTGAACCGGTAGATTCTGACCAGCAGGAAATGATAGATCGCAGTGCTCCATCTGACCAGGGGATTCTCTTTATGGGGACGCTGTCTGATCAGATAAAAGGACAACACCGGGGCAACCAGAAGAGCTACCAGGATGGAACCGAGCAGGGCGAAGGTGATGGAAAAGGCCATGGGAGAAAACATCTTTCCCTCAACCCCCTCCAGGGTGAACAGGGGAAGAAAGACCAGCATGATGATGACGATGGAGAAGAGAATCGGCCGGGCTACCTCTCTGGCCGCCCTCTGGATGACCCGGCCCTTGTTCTCTTCCCCGGATCTGGGGTCACCCAGATGCCGGTAAATATTTTCAACCATGACGATGGAACCGTCTCCGAGCATACCGATGGCAATGGCAATACCTCCAAGAGACATCAGATTGGCTGAGATTTCTCTGAGGTCCATGAAAATAATAGCGGTGAGGGCACAGATAGGCAATGAAAGTGCCACAATCAGAGCGGTTCGCCAGTTTCCCAGAAAAACGGCGAGGATGAGAATAACCAGCAGTCCGCCTTGCCATAGGGCGGATTTTACCGTACTGGTTGCATTTTCAACCAGCTCAGCCTGTTCGTAATACGGGACCAGGTTAACCCCGGCAGGCAGCGATTTCTGGACGGCCTCGACTTTGGAGTACAACCGTTCGATAACCTCGGAGGTATTTTCACCGTAGAGCTTCATGACAATCCCGGAAACCACTTCCCCGGAGCCGTTTCTGGTCACTACACCGCGGCGGATTTCTTTGCCGTAGTCGATATTGGCAACATCTTCCAGAAGCACGGGGGTTCCCCTCACTTCCTTGAC
>JBEPXR010000359.1:0-2743 GCA_041641775.1 Desulfobia sp.
ACCACCTTCTTCTCCTCCGGTATGCCCAGACCGGTGTCCCTTACCCGGAATTCAACGACCGTCTCATCTCCGGCAGGGGTATCCGCAAGCCTGACGTCGACCTGGACATGACCCTGATCCGTGAATTTAACCGCATTACTCACCAGGTTTATCAGGACCTGGCGGAGATAGCCGGGATCGCCCCAGAGACGATCCGGTATATCATCGGCAATGGTGAATTTCAGAGAGATCCTCTTTTCGCGCGCTTTTACCAGGAAAGAGTCCACACTTGATTTCAGTACATCCTTCAGGGAAAACCATCGATTGTCGGGAGTATATTTACCGGCCTCTATTTTGGAGAGATCCAGGATGTCATTGATCAGGGTCATGAGATGATCGGCGGATCTGGAGGCATGGTCGAGATAATCCCTGATCTTGGGGTTATCGGCACGTTTTCTGGCCAATTGGATCATCCCTATGATGCCGTTCATCGGTGTCCTGATCTCATGACTCATGTTGGAAAGGAACTCGCTCTTTGCCCTGTTGGCCTCCTCAGCCTTTTCCTTGGCCCTGAAGAGATCCTGCTCCATCTGTTTGCGCGCTTCAATGCTCTTCCTCAATTCGGTTTCGGTTCGATAGAGATTCCGGTAGTAAACCTTCTGTTGACTTTGACGCAGAATCATCACAAAGGCCCCGATTAATGAGGCAAATCCCAGAAAAACCGCAATGATCAGCAAAGACCTCAAACGCCAGGCGGCAAAAGCTTCTTTCTGATCGACCTTGGAAACCATAAACCATGGAGTCTCAGGAACCGGCATGACGACCGCCAGAACCTTAACGCCCCGATAGTCCCGACCGGTTACCACCCCCCGGCGGCCCTTGACAGCCATCACCGCGGGAAGATCATTCCGGGTCATGGGAAGAGACATTTTCAACGCAGTATCATTACGATGGCGGAGGTTATTCAGGAAAAGGACCTGCCCATTTTCCCGGCGAATCAACAGTGTTTCGGCAGACTTGCTTGGTGTGGGCCAGGACTGGATCATGGGATAGAGGAATTTTTCAGCGCTGCTTCTAAGGACAATAGCGCCAAGGGCTCCATTTTTAGGACTTTTGGTTTTGAAGAAAGGCACCATTATGGAAATAGACGGATTTTGTCCATCTTTATCAAGTTGCAGGTCGGTAAAAACTGGTTTGCGAAGCTGTATGGAGAGCTGCAGATATTTTTGGTATCTAAGATAGTCTTCCAGTGTATCAACCCCTCCGAGAAGAATTCGGCCTTCAGTATCGATCAGATATACTTTGCTGTAATCAAAATTTTGCAAAAGACTCTGAAAGATAGTGGAAATTTTTAAGACAGAATTCTCGCTGTAGCCACCGGCGGCGAAAAAATGTTCCACTTCCCCGGCCAGCATGGGGTTGTTCATCAGGACAGTCGCATCACCAAGGCGCTCCTTACGCCAGGCTGTTATCCTTTTAATCTTGAGCTGGGCTATGGAAAACAGGGTGTCTTTCACCTTTTCCTGCATTACTCTCTCCTGGAACAGGTAAAACCAGACTCCTCCGGCCAGAAAAACCAGCAGGGCAGCAGCTATCAGGACGATGCGGCTTTTGGACAACCGTTTTTGTATTTTGTCTTCCATCTCTCCTTACCAGGTACGCAAAAAGAAAACAGCCCTATCTCCTGCTCCCTTCCAGCACTGCCGGGTCCAGTCCATTTTTTTATTATGGTGTATCCTGGAAATCAGTACCTGGCAAACAGGTTAAATATGATTTTACCATCAGAACCTGAGGAATTGAAATCACTGATCTCAGCCACCCATTACCCGGATGAACCTTTATCATTCAAGCTGACGGGACGACTTCTGGTCTCTGTTGCCCGCTGCTATAGCCCATACCACGCAGGCCAGCCAGACACCGCCAATCATAAAACCTGCCAGGACATCGCTGGGCCAGTGGGTGCCGAGCCGCAGCCGCGCCCATCCAATCACTGCAACGAACAGGACCCCGCATACCAGCGCCAGGGCGCGCTCCAGTGCAGAATCGCTGGCCCTCCACCAGAGCCAGATAAGAAATCCATAGATAAAGATCGATATGGTGGCATGCCCTGACGGATAAGAATGAACCGGCGGAGAGGCGGCGCCTCCGGCAACGAAATCGGGGCGTGTCCGGTTCCAGATCCACCAGCCCAGATAAATCAGGGGCCGCTCAACGACATATCCCCAGAAGTAGCCCAGGGCGATCAGGGAATGGCCGCGGTGCAGAGCAATGATCATCGTGATCAGCAATACCGGCACGGTCATGGCCAGGTTGCCGGGGGATTCAAATATGGTGGCGTTGTAATAAGAAAATAAAGGCATCTCCTCCACCACCCAGTGGAGCGTGGCCTCGTCCCAGGCGTCCAGGCCCCGCGGAGCAGCCCATTTCCCCAGGTAGGTGATTCCGGCGGTCACGGCAAAGGCGATCAGCAGTCCGATCCCCATACGCAACCAGAAACGATGCCGGGTGGCGGCGGGCAGTAGACGCTGCTGCCCGCGGAAGCGTCCCCACAGTGACGATACTGCCTGCACCAGCAGCCAGTGGTGCTTCGGAGCTTCCCTTTTTCCCGGGTTTTCTTCTGACGTTCTGGACATGGCGTACTCCCCGTGTTCCGGTGTGCGATACAGCCACCACCCTCTGCCTTGTGGTTTGATCCGATTACAAGCTTTTACCTGTAAACTACGACATGAGTGTGTTTCAGTATGATATTGTACGTAATAATGGG
>JBEPXR010000360.1:0-2741 GCA_041641775.1 Desulfobia sp.
CTTTGTCATGAGCCGCGTATCCCAATCCTTCGCGGCTGTAACCGGTACTTTCAACAGCAGTTTCATAACAGCCGGAATTCTGCTGATCGCAGGAGCGGGCCTGATCTGCTTCATCAAGGATGAAAAGTGGGAAATGCGGAAAAAAATAAATGAGCAGGCAGCATCGGCAGGCAGACCGGAATGACGGAAGAATGATTTCTCTCCGTACCTGTTCCGTCTGTTACCGGGAGAGGGGTCAGGCCCAAGACCTTTGTGGAGGATAAGGGTACGCCGTATCTTGCCAAGTTCGCCAGTACCAGAGACCAGCTGGAAGTAGTCGGCCTGGAGGCCGCAGCCATGGAACTCGGCCGCCGGGCCGGAATCGAAACCGCAGAGAGCAGACTCATCTCGCTCCCCACAGGAAACTGCCTCCTGTAAAACGCTTTGACGTTTCTCCATCCGGCGGCCGCAACCACCTGTTAAGCATGCAGTCGCTGCTCAAGGCGGACGGATACTACACCGCCGGTTACCGTGAACTGGCAGAAATTGTCCGCCATGTCTCCTCCCAGCCAGCCCGGGACCTGCAACGGCTCTATCTGCAGATGGTTTTCAATGTGATGATCGGCAACACCGATGATCACTTGAAAAACTTCCTCATGATTCACAGCGAGGAAGGTTGGCGCCTGGGCCCGGCTTTTGACCTGGTTCCCAACATAGGATTCAACAGGGAACATACCCTGGCAATAGCCCTTGACCACAACGTTCCTGATCGGGAAATACTCCTGAAAGAGGCCAGATATTTTGGTATTAAAAGGAGGCAGCAGGCTGTGGATTTGATAGAGGTCGTCTATGAATCCGTCTGCCGCTGGGAAACCATCTTCTTAGACTGCGATATTCCGGAAAAGGACAGGCGAATAATCGGGTCAGATATCAAGGAGCGCTTGAAAAGAACCCGGCATCCCAGGTGATGACAAGACAAGAAGTATTCCTATTTGAAAAGGGTTGGATTAATCAAATGGGGAGATTTGGTCAGTCCAGATGAAGAAAGGGATAGCGCTCCAGATCATCTCTTGTCCAGAGTGACAGGCCGGCCCGTTGATCGATGGTTTCCAGGACCAGAATCAGGTCGGGATCGTCGAAGTCGATGGCAGCCGGTTTGCCCAGCTTCTCCAAAGCCTGCAGCAGGACATCGTCCAGGAAGCGTTCTTCCTCGAGGCTGGAGAGTCTTCCCTTGAATCCCCGCCTGTGCATCCTGACATGAAAGCTCTTTCCCGTCATTTTCGGCACCCAGGCAAGGGCGGTTTCGCGGGCCTTTTTTTCGAATTCCTCGGGTGAGGAAAAATGGAAGGTTTTGATGACCGGCACGACCCTGGCAAGTATCGCCTCGATGATATCCGGATAATTTTCGACTCTCTGCTGCAGGTCCTCCGTCATTTCTGAAATATTTTCAGCCCGCAGGACCAGAACGTTGAAGTATTGGGTTCTGCTGACCGGTCCATATTGTTTCAGAAGAGATATAGCTTCCTGGTAACCCTGTTGCTGAACGGTGACCACGACATTCCAATCGAGCATTGTAGAATTCCTTTTTCCGAGATAGATTGTTGGTTGGTGAGCAGGCGGATATACAGACATGGTAATATAAACCGGAGCCGGGAACAATCGCGGTGGATAATACTTGGTTAAAAGGTTGATAAATTTTTCTGCAAAATGGTTATTATGTAGACACCGGAGGCAGAGACAGAGATTTCGAGGAACCTCCATACTTGAAGAAAAAGTGTTAATGGGTGAGAAACGATTCATAATTGCGGGGAGCTTTATTGACGGCAGTGCTGCCCCTGTGCGCAGGAGGGTCTTTCTGGAAGTGAAGGAAGGCATCATAACCGCCATCGGCCCTGCAGCTGAGATGCCTTCAAGTGAAGGGACTGTTGTCGATGATTTCTCCCACTGTACCATCGTGCCCGCCCTGGTTGATACAAGCGTCTATCTCACGCGTTCCCCTTCAGTGAACCTTGCGTATCAGGAATCCATTGAAGCGACCGGTTCTACTCAAAGATCAGCCATGATGAAACAGCACATCGGCTACTGTCATGATCACGGAGTGCTGGGAGTCGCGGAAAATGACGATATAACCGATCTGCTTGCAAATTACCGCAGGGAGAAGAAGCAGGGAATGCTTCACATTCGCATACCCGACTGCCGCTGTCTGGACAGGTGGGGAAGTGAAGCCGGCAGTCCTGTGGGCCGTGATTTTCTCAAGATTCATTATTCCGGCAGTATTGAAGACCGGATTGCTCCTCACGCCGGATTGAACAGCGAAGAACTGGTCCGTACTCTGCGGCACAGGGGCGAAAGAAAAGCGGTAGTGGTTGCCAACTGTCCGAGTCCTGTGAAAGAGGCTCTTGCGGCCGGATGCGATGCCATTGAACAGGGATACGGTATGGGCGAAGATAATCTCAGGAAAATGGCGGAGAAGGGAGTATTGTGGATTCCCGGCGTGCTGCGGTCCAAGAATGCCCTGGATGGCGCGGGCAGCGGGGGTGAGGTTGGCTGCCGTTTTTCCCAGCGTTACACAGCACCGGGTAAGCAGGATCCCGGCGCCGAGGCTTACTGGAAAAAAACGTTTTCCGAACAGCTCTCCCAACTGCGTTCAGCCAGAAGATTGGGGGTAAAAACGGTTGTGGGCACCGGGGCCGGCAGCGTCGGTATACTCCACGGGGAATCGGTGGTCGAGGAGATGAAGCTGTTTCTCAAGGCGGGCTAGA
>JBEPXR010000361.1:0-2723 GCA_041641775.1 Desulfobia sp.
TTCCCGAAACCGTGGCAGGAGACCCGGATCGCCTTCGCCAGGTGCTCGTCAATCTGGTTGGCAATGCCATCAAGTTTACGGAAAAAGGAAGTGTTTCCATCCGGGTTGCGGTTGAGAAGGATCGGGGGGAGGGGAAGCTGGTCAGTTTCCGGGTTGCCGACAGCGGTATAGGTATAGCCGCTGACAGAATTCATGCTATTTTTGACAATTTTACCCAGGCAGATGGTTCAACAACCAGAGAGTATGGCGGGACCGGTCTGGGGCTTGCCATATGCCAGCAGCTCGTGGATCTGATGGAGGGCAATATCTATGTTTCGAGTGAACCTGGCCGAGGCAGTGTGTTCTGTTTCATCGTTCCCCTTGAACAGGCTCTGGCAGAAGAAGCTCCGGTGGCTGCAATGGGCGATGAAATCCGGCCTGAGGCAAGGACTGCAGGACAGCGTATTCTGATTGTTGAAGATAATGCGGTTAATCAGAGACTGGCCGGTATACTGGTTGAACGCCTGGGATATGAGTTCGAGGTCGCTGCGGATGGTCTGCAGGCCCTGGAGAAGCTGAAAAAGCAGGTTTTTGATCTGGTCCTTATGGATGTCCAGATGCCTCGCATGGATGGGAGAGAAGCGACAAAAAGGATCAGAGCCATCGAATCTGATCCGGAACAGAGAAGGCAATTCAGCAGTTTTGCCAAGAGGGATGCCCCTTTGCAGATTATCGGTCTGACCGCTCATGCCAGAACGGAAGATGAACAGAGCTGCTATGAATCCGGGATGAACGCTTTTCTCGCTAAACCCCTGGTTAAGGAAAAACTGGATCATCTTCTGAACAAACTGGGCAGCAGGGCAAAACAGAGATGATTATCCGGAAGCCCGATGGAGGCTGAGAGCCGTATCCCACCGGAAATTTATTAACAGATTGCGCTTGGAACCCTTTCAATCATGATCCATACTGTCCTTATTATCGATAACAATCCGGTTATCTTGAAGATGCTCACCGGTGTCCTGGAAGAAGAGGGGTACCAGGTAAAAACCGCCCTGGACGGCTTGAGCGCCTTCGATCTAATCCTGCATAGTCCCCCCGATATAATTTTCCTCGATCTTATTATGCCCAATATAAATGGTGAGCAGCTGTGCCAGATAATAGGCGATTATGAACATCTGAAGGATATTCCGATTGTGCTGATTTCCGGAATAGCAGCCGAGGCTGAACAAGAATGCATGGTCCGGGGAGCTTCAGCCTGCCTGGCCAAGGGGCCGGAACTCAGCAGAAATGTCCTGGAGCTGGTCGAACATTTTAACAGGGGGCAGGGACCGGCCGATATCCCGGCTGAGCTCCTCGGGAAGGAAGAGCTCCATCCCAGGGAAATTTCTCTTGAGCTGCTTGAAGCCAACCGCCATCTCCAGATCATCATGGAAAACATGTCCGACGGCATTTTGGAGATCAATCCTCAGATGCGGATTATCTTTGCCAATCAGGCTGCTTCCCGCCTCACCGGAATACGAAGAAAAAATCTTTTAGCCGGAAATTTTCTCACCCTCCCCTTTGAGGGAGCAGGCCAGAAAAGACTTCAGGATGTCTTTTTGAATGAACACGAAGCAGGGGTGATCATAGGGGAAAGGGAGACGCTGTCAATCAATGGCCATCTGGTGAGATTGCAGGTACTGCCGGTTCAAGACCGGGAGGGGCAGACAACCATTGCTATCATCAAGGACATTACCGCCAGGAAAAAGGCGGAGCAGCAAATCCGGCAATCCCGCCAGTATCTGCAGGCCGTTCTGAACTCTGTCCAGGCTGGGATCCTGGTCACCGATACCCGGACCTGCAAGGTCGTTGATGGCAATCCCCTGGCCCTGAAGATGCTGGCCATACCTGAGAGTGAACTGGAGGGGAGAGGCTGTCACGAGGGGGACAGCTGCCCGGCCGGCGAAGGGGGCTGCCCCGTCATCGAGCAGGACAGTACCGGGCAGACGATGGTCAAGACCATAGTGAACGACAAGGGAAAACAGATCGATGTCCTCAAGACCACGACTCCCTGCCAGATAGGAGACAAATCCTATGTGGTTGAAAGTTTTATTGATATCAGTGAGCAGAAAAGGCTCGAGGAAAAGCTCCATTCGCTGACTATAACGGATGAACTCACGGGCCTTTTGAATCGCCGGGGATTCATGATGATGGCCAGGAAGCAGCTCAGCATTGCAGACCGGGCCGGTTATAATCTCTTTCTGGTTTTTGCTGATCTTGATGATCTAAAAGTCATTAATGATACCTATGGCCATGAAGCAGGGGACAGGGTGCTGAGTAAGGTGGGGGAGGTTCTCAAGGCACTTCGCAGTTCCGATATCAGCGGACGTATAGGGGGGGACGAGTTTGCCCTCCTGGTCACTGGCGACCAGGATGAACAGGACAGGGAAAACCTGGTTTCCAGGCTGCAGGAGCTTTTTGAAGGGATAAACAGGGAGATCGGCCTTGAAACCAGGGTGAGTCTCAGTATGGGGATCGTCGAGTATCGGACCGGCCAGGAAGCCGGCCTTGAAGAACTCCTGGCCAAGGCAGATTCCCTGATGTACAGGGATAAGCTCGGCAAGAAAGACGGATAGATTCTCTTAAAAGAATATAACCCGGCTGGCTGCTTAAGTCTGGCAACAGGGGCAGAGATAGGTGGCCCGGCCGGCGATGATCTCCTTTCTTATGGGAGTACGGCAGATTTGACAGGGCTTTCCTTCTTT
>JBEPXR010000362.1:0-2709 GCA_041641775.1 Desulfobia sp.
CGAAATCGAAATCGAAAACTCAGAACTCAGAACTCAGAACTAAGAACTCAAAAAACCCGGAGCCGGAAAGTTGGACTATAAAAAGACCCTGAACCTGCCCAGTACCAAGTTCAAGATGAAGGCGAACCTCGCTCAGAGGGAGCCGCAGATGGTCAAAGAGTGGGAGAAGGAGGATATTTACGGCCGTCTTGACCGAGAACACCAGGACAGGCCAGTTTACCTTCTGCACGACGGTCCGCCTTATGCCAACGGCCACATTCATCTGGGAACGGCCTTCAATAAGGTTCTCAAGGATATCATTCTGAAGTCCAGGAGGATGTCGGGCTACCGCTGCCCCTATATTCCGGGTTGGGACTGCCACGGCCTGCCCATAGAACACAATGTCGATGTCGAGCTTGGGGAGAAGAAAAAGAGCATCCCCAAGCTTTCTTTTCGGGAAGCCTGTCGCAAATACGCCCGGAAATGGATCAAGACCCAGAAGGAGGAATTTACCCGGCTTGGGGTTCTTGGGGACTGGGACAATCCCTATCTTACCATAAACTACGACTACGAAGCCGCCATAGCCCGGGAATTCAACCGGTTCCTTGCTGCCGGTTCGGTGGTCCGCCACCGGAAACCCGTCCACTGGTGTCCCTCCTGCGTTACTGCCCTGGCCGAGGCGGAAGTGGAATACGCCGATCATACCTCACCTTCCATTTACGTCAAATTTCTCTTCGAGGAGGACTTGGGAGACCTCGTCCCCGAACTGACCGGGAAAAAAGTTTCGGCGGTCATCTGGACGACCACTCCCTGGACGATACCCGCCAATATGGCGGTGGCCTTCCATCCAGCTTTTTCCTATTCGGCGGTCAGAACCGGTGACGAGTATCTGGTCATGGCCTCCGAACTGGTGGAAAGTGCCATGCAGGCCTGCTCCATTGCCGATTACGAGGTTGTCGCCTCCTTTGGAGCCGCGCCTCTCGAAAGCCGCCACTGCCGCCATCCCCTGATCGACCGGACCTCTCTGGTTGTCATGGCTGATTACGTGACCCTGGAGAGCGGCACCGGCTGCGTTCATACCGCGCCGGGCCACGGCAGCGACGATTATTTGACTGGACTGCGCTACAAGCTGGATGTGCTCTCGCCGGTCGATGACAACGGCAGATTTACCGGGGAGGGCGGACCTTACCAGGGACTGACCACCAGGGAGGCCAACGAGCCGATCTGCAAAGACCTGGAAGAGAGGGGCATGCTCCTTGCCCGCCACGAGCTGGGCCACAGCTACCCCCACTGCTGGCGCTGCAAGAAGCCGGTTATCTTCCGGGCCACCAGGCAGTGGTTTATCTCCATGGAGAAAAATGATCTGCGCTCCAAGGCCCTGGAGGCTATCAGAAAGGTGAATTGGACTCCTTCCTGGGGTATGGAGAGGATTTACGGCATGGTTGAATCCAGGCCGGACTGGTGCCTTTCCCGGCAGCGGGCCTGGGGAGTTCCCATAACCGCCGTCATCTGCCGCCATTGCGGGGAAATCTGCAACAACGACGAGATCAATGGCAGGATCGACGAACTCTTCCGGAAAGAGGGCGCCGATGCCTGGTTCTCTCACAAGGTCGAGGATTTCCTCGACTCCGGCACCGTCTGCCCGGCATGTGGTGCGACGGAATTCGACAAAGAAGAGGATATCCTCGATGTCTGGTTCGATTCCGGGGTCAGTTATGCAGCCGTCCTCGAGGAACGGGGACTGAAGGTCCCGGCCGATCTCTACCTCGAAGGCAGCGATCAGCACCGGGGCTGGTTTCAGAGTTCGCTCCTCTCCGCAGTGGGGACCCGCTCTATGGCGCCGTATGAGGGGGTTTTGACCCACGGATTTGTTGTGGACGGCAAGGGGAAGAAGATGTCCAAGAGTCTCGGCAATGTCATTGCCCCCGGAGAGATCATCAGGGAGCACGGGGCGGAGATGCTCAGGCTCTGGGTCTCCTCCGAAGATTACAGAGTGGATATCAAGATCTCCGATGAGATCCTCAAGCGTCTCTCCGAAGCTTACCGCAAGATCAGAAACACCATCCGCTACATGCTGGGCAATCTCAACGACTTCAACCCGAAAGAGGACCAGGTGGAAGTCTCCAGAATGACCGAGCTGGACCGCTGGGCCCTCCACAGGTTTGAGCTTTTGAGGCGGGAGGTGCAGGAGGCCTACGACTCTTTTGAGTTCCACCGGGTGTTCCATCGGCTCTACAACTTCTGCACCGTGACCATGAGCTCCTTTTACCTCGACATCCAGAAAGACTGTCTTTATGTCGAGCTTCCGGACTCCGTTCAGCGCCGGGCCGCCCAGACGGTGATGTACACCATTCTTGACGGCCTTCTGCGCCTGATGTGTCCGGTTCTCTCGTTTACGGCCCATGAGGCCTGGGGCTATTTACCGTCTGCCCCGGATCGTGAAGACTCCATTTTTCTGGCCAGTTTCCCACCCCCGAGAAACGAGTTCCTGAACGGGGAGCTGAACGCGACCTGGGAGAAGCTTCTCAAGGTTCGGAGCGAGATCACCAGGGTTCTGGAAACGGCCAGGAAAGACAAGATCATCGGCCACAGCCTGGAGGCGGATGTCCGTCTCGATGCCGAAGGAAAGCTGGCGGAACTGCTTGCCGACAAGTGGGACATACTGGCCCGGATCACCATCGTTTCCTCCCTGAGAAAGGTCGATAGTGGGGAGGAAGGATTGACCGCCTG
>JBEPXR010000363.1:0-2694 GCA_041641775.1 Desulfobia sp.
ACTGCTCAAGCCATCCAGGAGTTCGTTTCTCGAAACAGTGCAATTCAATCCCATGGGCTATCCTTTTTCTCTAGTATATATGTTTTTATATTATTGTTATTAGAACGGTTCATTTGTGGGAAAAGAGAACAAGTATTTTATATTCCACACAAAATAATGAACATAGGGCCTGTCGGAAAATAGTGCCGTATCGTTAAAGGGCAGTTATCAACATGGAGCTAACATCGTTTTGGCAGAAGTGGTCAACAGCAGATATTGACAGGATGTTGATAACGTCGTGTTCGCTAAAAAATAAAGATAGGTAAAACGGGCACATAAAACTCTTTCCACCAGGCTCCTAATCTAGTGGAAAAAGGTAAAAAATTCAACTTTTTTATGGATATATTCCATTGCCGTTCACCATGGGAAGAAAAGAGTTGGAAAGAGCAGAAAAAATTATTATAACATATTTGAATAATAAAGCTTTTACAGCTTGTGCCCTCGGCTTTTCCCGGCTCGAGGAGGGCGAATTCCGCCGACAGAACGGGTACTGGGGTAAAAGGGGAAGGCAGAAAGATGATCCATTCGTGGACAGAGACAGCCTTTTCGATCTCGCTTCGTTGACGAAACCACTCTTTACCCTGCTCTCCATTCTCTGCCTTATTCGGGAAAAAAAGACCTCCTGGAACGAGCGTCTTGAAAGCCTGTTGTCCAATCATTCGGTACCTCGAGATAAAAAAGAGATAACCCTGCGTCAGTTGGTGAGCCATTATTCGGGTTTGCCTGCTCATAAAGAGTATTATAAAAGAAGACCGGAAGGGGATGGCGTTCTTGAGCATGACAGGATAGTCGAGTGGATACTCGAGGAACCGCTGGAACAGAGGCCCGGCGATAGATATGTATACAGTGATCTCGACTATATAATCCTAGGGAAAATAATAGAAAATATAAGCGGTGAGGGCATGGCCACCTATTGGCGCAGCAGGATAGGTAGGCGGCTTTCACTCAATCACCACTTTTATATCGCAGGTGAAAAGCAAGAAGATGGGCACAGCTTCGTTTCTACCTCATGCGATCCGGGGGCAGGTTCAAATGCTTCCGCAGTCGTTCACGACCACAATTGCAGGGCGACGGGAACAATTTTGGGACACGCCGGACTTTTCAGTACCCTGGATGGAGTTGCAGCACTCTGTGAGTGTCTCATGGACAGCTTGCGGGAAAATTCCGATAATTCCTGCCTGGACAGACGGACACTCTTTTCTCTTTTCGACACAGAAGCGGCCGGCCGCTGGGCGCATGGGTTCGATGTTGTAACAGCAAAGAGTTCGAGCGGGAGATATTTCAGCGATAAAACCATCGGTCATCTTGGTTTCACCGGCACCTCCTTCTGGATAGACCTGCAGAGAAATCTGAGTGTGGTGCTTTTGACCAACCGGGTTGTTTATGAAGATACGCATGAGGCAATACGGCGCATGCGCCCGCTGGTGCATAATGGGGTACTGGAGGAGTATCTTGTTTAGCGGAGCTATTTGGCGACGAAAAAGCGATAGTAATCGGGCAGATGCTCTTCACCGAGATAGGTGTGACCTACCCTGGCGCACCAGCTGGAAATATCATCGCCTACAGACAGATCGGTGCAGTCTATGCGGATAATTTGTTCACTGCGCAGTGCTGCAAGGGCTTTTTTGAGGCGAAGAAGAGGCACGGGGCTTAAAAGATGCTTGGCATCTATCGTTTTATCGGGTGTGACCTCGTTTTCCAGGAGGCGGGATGTTGTCATGGGCTGCATACCGGGGGGATGGAAAGGAAGTATGTGATACGTGTCTTTTATCATGGAGAGGCTACCTGTAAAGTATCATTGTGTCAAGAAAATGAAGATAGACAAAAACAGGAGCAAAAAATGAGTGAGAGAAGAGAGCTGCGAGAGGAAAAACTCAAGAAGCGCGATGGGCTGGGTAGGGATGAGCACGAAGAGAAAAGCAGGATAATAGTTGATAAGCTCCTCGGATTCGCCGAAATAGAGAGAGCACGAAATATTTTCAGTTATGTCAGTTTCCGCAGTGAGGTGGATACCCATCGTCTCATAGCGGAATTGATGAAACGGGATAAAAGGGTTTCGGTTCCGGTTACCAGGGTGAAAGAAAAACGGCTGGAAGCAATTCACATAGAAAGCCTGGAGGAAGACCTCGTGCCCGGCTACCGGGATATCCTGGAACCAGAGGAGCAGCGCAGCAAAGAGAGTGTAACCGAGCCGCTCAATATAGATGTAGTCATCGTTCCCGGATCGGTCTTCGATGAGCGGGGCGGCAGATTTGGCTACGGCGGCGGCTATTATGATCGGTTTCTGGAGAACATACCCTTCGCCGTGCGCATTGGATTGGCTTTCGAGTTGCAGACAGTTAAGGAGGCTCCTCTCGAACCTCACGATGAGTTGCTCGATTACATCATTACCGAAGAACGCATCATCGAGGCTAAGCGAATGTAGTCATTATTGATGAACCTTGCGAAACCGAAAAACCAACGCTTCCTACTCGGGTACTTATCCCACAGCCCCCGTAGTTTGCGGATTTTTACGAAAACAGACAAAACCGGTAATCAACACGCGACATTTATCTGAACGTAGTCTTCTCCGAGGAGATTGGATATCTGCAAGCGCGAAGATTTTTTTCCGGGGTAGGGCAGGCTTTGTCAACGTTGAAAAACGAAGAAGGAAAC
>JBEPXR010000364.1:0-2688 GCA_041641775.1 Desulfobia sp.
CCCGGCCATACCCTGGCATGTCTCGGCCTTTTATCCTACCTACCGGATGACCGACCGACCCCCAACTCCAGCCGTCACTCTGTTAAAGGCCAAGGAGATCGG
The DNA here is from genome assembly GCA_041641775.1 of Desulfobia sp. Taxonomy (GTDB): domain Bacteria; phylum Desulfobacterota; class Desulfobulbia; order Desulfobulbales; family SURF-16; genus JAWLDV01. Next base: position 103 of record JBEPXR010000364.1, read on the forward strand.
ACACGAAGAGGGGCTGCGTTTCGTTTATACCGGCAATATCCAGGATTCGGGCTGCGAAAGCACCTGGTGTCCCTCCTGCGGCAGTGAATTGATCGATCGCCGCGGGTACTCCATTGGTGCGAACCGGCTTGTCGATGGACAATGTCCGGACTGCAGGGAAACCGTGGAAGGCGTGTGGAGCTGAATGCACTCCCTGCTACTTTGTCGGAAGCTGACCTATTCTTTCACAAACCTGTTTAGCAGGACCGGCAATACACAAAGGTCAGAAACCAGGGCTGTGATCATAGCCAGGCCAGTTAACAGGCCAAATAGTACGCTGGGCCAGAATTCCGAAAAAGACAGCATTGAAAATCCCAGAACGATTATCAGCGTGGTGTAGAAAATAGCATATCCCACGCTGGAATGACTGCGTAAGACAGCCCTGGCGGAGGCAACTTCCTTCAGTTCTTCCCTGTAACGATGGATATAGTGAATCGTATCATCCACCGCTATGCCGACAGCAATGGCGGCAATAGTTATGGTCATCAGATCCAGGGGGATCTTAAGCCATCCCATCACCCCCAAAACGACAATCGTGGAAAAAAGATTCGGAATCATCCCGATAAGCGCCACTTTAAACGAACGGAAAATAACAAGAAAGGTCAAAGACAGAGCGACGTAGACGATACCCAAGGTAATAATCTGGGAGCGAAAAAGACGCTGCAGAATATCCTGATAGAGAACAAACAGATTGGATAGAAAATAGTGATCCTCGGCAATATCCAGCTCCTCCAGATCCCCCCTGATCTGCCTGAGCAATTCGGTGCGGTTCAATCCCTTGGTCTGATCCTGGATACGGATGCTGAAGCGCACCTGTCCTTGCTCCGGTGAGAAAAAGGCCCCCAGAAGATCTTCCCGAAGTGAATCCTCCATGGTCCAGTAAATTGCCGTCAGCTCATATTCCGTAAGCGGTCTGTTATCATTTATTTTTCTGCCCAGTTCAGTGAAATTAACCACTGAAATGATTTTTCCGACAGCATCATACTGATTGAGTGCATACTGTATCTGCTGCATCTTCTGGACGTGTTCCGCAGTCATCTCAAGGTCGGTTTGCCGATTCACTTTTTCCAGAGTGTAAACCAGGTCAAGAGGGGTAGACCCTCCGAATTCACGGTCGATAAAAGAGAGTTCTTTGTACACCCTGGTACTCTCCCTGAAATAGTTGAGGAAACTGTTTTCTACTTTCAGGCGTAAGAGGCCGGCGATGTTGATTCCCAGGATAAGTACAGCAATCCCACCCACCAATAAGGGATGTTTGAGAACCAATGTCTGGCACGCTTTTAAAAAATGGCTGGGGATGGGGCCTGACCGCTTCACGTTCCCTGCTCTGATCGAGGCCAGCAGGGCCGGGAAGAGTATCAGGCTGGAAACTGTTGAAATAAGCAGGGCGATGATCATCATCCAGCCGAAAGAAATGACTGGCTGAATATTGCTGAAGATCAGTGATCCAAACCCGATGGAAGTCGTGATCCCGGCATACAGACAGGGTGCTGCCTTCCTTGTAAGAGTCTTGCGGACCAGCTGTTCCTGGTCCCATTCCGGGTTTGCCAGGCGGTATTCACGATACTGGACGATGAGATGGATAACTATGGCAAGGGTAAGAATGATCTGCAGGGCAATAAAATTGGAGGATATTACAGTCGCCTTGAGCCCCAGCATTCCAAACAGTCCCATAGTGGAGAGGATGCTGTAACCACAACACAAGACAGGGATCGCCACCCAGTAAATCCGGCCAAAAAGCATAAAGAGGACCAGACATATAATCAGGGCAATGGCACTGCCGAAAACCACCAGATCATTTGTAATTATCTTAATGAGTTGATAGGCCAGGACATGTACCCCGCCCATATATGTTTTCGCATCCTCGACATGATTAACCAGAATGTCCCTGATAGCTTCAACTTCCTGTTTCCTGATCTTATCAAGCTGTTGCCTGATTGGCTCGGCCTCGGCCCTGAGTTCGTGCAACAGCTCCTTATCTTTCGTCGACAGTTTCTGGTCCAATGATTTCGCCTGAAGTTCAAGAATACGTTCCTTCAAGCCTTCCAGTTTCTCGTTACTTTTAAAGAGGACCTGCAGTGCAACGGCGTTCTGTTCCGTGTTGATAAGGAGATTTTCATACAGAGGATGGTTTTCGAAAACACTTTTCAGCGTGTCGACCTCATAATTCCGATTTTCCATTGCCCACTGGTCAGGATCTGCCATGGAGGTCAAGCTGTCTTCGGCCAGCAGAAAGAGGGGGACATTAAGGATGGAACGGACTGACTCAACCCGTTCCATCTCATTGAGTTTGTTTGCCAACAGGCGTAAGTCATTAAAAGTCTGTTCCGAAAAAACGGGATGCTTTTCAGGCTGGTAAGCAATTAACAGGAACTCCTGGGGGGAAAAACGGCGATTGACGATCTGAGTCTGGATATAGTTCCGGTTATCCTGCATCAGCAGAGTGTCTGCCGAAGCATCTATCCGAAAAAATCTGGCCTGCCAGCCAAGAGCAGCGGCGCAGAGCAAAAGAACCACCAGGACAATTTTTCGGTGGGAAATGATCAG
>JBEPXR010000365.1:0-2647 GCA_041641775.1 Desulfobia sp.
ATTAAAGATATGAAAGTGGTGAATTTTCAATTGAGTCATTTCCGTTCATTTAATCGTTAACTACTACTTTATATATATAAGGTTGTCAAACCTGTTGGTCAGTTTTTCTCCTGAAAAATCCAATTTGGGGTGGCAACCCTATTCCTGTGGTAGGCGGTAGGCCCCAAAGGAGTGAACAGGGGGGGCAGAGAAAGAATTATAGTTTCCTTTGCAGTTTACAGTTTATACCAGAATGTAGTAATGTGTTCTCCACTTCTTCTTTCCGAAAACTCTAAAGGGTGCCTTGAAAAATTAGACATCTGGTTCGAGGACAAGGAGCGGTGAAAATAAAAGAGCGCAGCAATCAGGCATATGTGAGCATTTTTCTTTTAACCGTACCTTCGGTACGTTTTGGCAAGGAAGGTGACGAATCCATTCCAATGTCTGAGACACAGTAATCGGGCCATAGGGAAATTTTTCAAGGTTCCCTAAAGTTTAAATACGTAAAGTTATAAAAGCATATGTATTTCCAGGATATCATTCTTACTTTAAGCCGCTATTGGGCGGACCAGGGCTGCATCATTGAACAGCCTTACGATATTGAAGTCGGGGCAGGAACTTTTCACCCGGCAACTGTCCTGAGGGCCCTGGGACCTGACTCCTGGAAAGCCGCTTATGTCCAGCCTTCCAGACGTCCGACTGACGGCCGCTATGGAGAAAATCCGTACAGGCTTCAGCGGTATTATCAGTTTCAAGTGGTTTTGAAGCCCTCTCCCCCCAATTCCCAAGAGCTTTTTCTGGGCAGCCTTGAAAGTTTTAATCTCAATCTGCTCAATCACGATGTCCGTTTTGTAGAGGACGACTGGGAATCTCCTACCCTGGGAGCCAGCGGATTGGGCTGGGAGGTATGGCTCGACGGCATGGAGATATCTCAATTCACCTATTTCCAGATGGCCGGCAGCCAGGAGCTTGATCCCATAACCGTGGAACTCACCTATGGCCTGGAGCGCATTGCCATGTACCTCCAGGGAAAAGAAAGTGTATATGATATAGAATGGAATCAGGATGTGCGCTATGGCGATCTGAACCGCCGGAATGAAAAGGAATTTTCAGCTTATAATTTTGAGCATGCCGATGTTGATTTTCTCTCCTGGTTTTTTAATTCCTGTGAAAAGGAAGCATTCAAGATGCTGGACAGAGATCTGGCCCTTCCCGCCTACGAGCATTGCCTCAAATGCTCCCACACCTTCAACCTTCTGGACGCGAGAAGGGCGATAAGTGTAGCGGAAAGAACCAGGTATATTGGCAGGATACGGAAAATTGCCCGGGAGGTGGCAAAGAAGGTGATTGAACGAGGCTTCCTTTAAAGGAATCTTGAAAAATTGCCCTATGGCCCGATTACGGTGTCGCGGCAAAAAGAAAAATGCTCACATATACCTAATATGCTGCGCTTGTTATTTTCGCCGCTCCCTGTCCTCGAACCAGATGTCTAATTTTTCAAGGCACCCTTAAGTCTTTATCAGTTTCGTCAGAGTGATAATGAGAGCAAGCAGAGGAACAACCAGAAACGCCATAACCGAGAGTGCCGCCCTTTGAAAATCGTAGTCCGCCAGTACCCTTCCCCATTTGTATTCACTTAGTGTCGGCTCAAGACCAAATCCTATGAACAGCGATATTCCCATCAGAATAAATTCAAGAATAAAGAGGGTCTTGCCGAAAACCCAGACGCCGTCAAGAACGGTTCTCATCCAGATCATCCGGTTGTAGACGGAATGAAGTTCTCTGAGTATATTCTGAACTTCGGCAAATTGATCTATGGCCTTTCTATAAGATTTTGGAGTGTTATCGTTCATCAGCTTGCGGATACCGGCAATATTTCTGGAGGCTTTCTCCAGGTTGCCACCGAAACGGCCGAAGAAGTGCTGATACTTATAGCTCCGCCAGAACGGTTGGAGCTTCTGTAGAGCTTTTTCCGCTTTTTTGACCTTGCGGTGGAACTGATCTTTCTGATCGAAGAATATATCCTGCCAGTGGCGGGTAACTGACTTCCCCTCCTTGACCAAGGCAAGCAGGTCATAATATCCCTGGTGCTGGAACAATCTTTTAAAGTATTCCAGCTGCGCTTGCCTCTCCTGCTGGCTCTCATCTTCCTGGTCATACCAGACCCCGAGTCTGCAGAACTCTTTTTCCAGGGAGCTCAGGTATCCCTCCGCTTCGTGCTTCGTATTTGAGTAGTAATAGGAGGCGATATTTTCAACCAGCTCCTGCTCGACTATAAAGGCGGGATCCATGAGAGCCCCCATGAGATACTCTCTATTTTCCTTCATGAGATCACGAAGTTGATTAATACTGTTTTCGTCGATCCCGGTCTCGACCGCGAGCTGGACTTTGCGGTAGGCAATGTCGTCGGAGTAATAGATGCTCTTTTCCGCTATGGCCAGAGCGTTACGACTGCGCCATACATCTTCATTTATCTGATGGTAACGGGAGAGAAGGAAACCGATGTATATCCGTTCCTTTTCGAGAGTTGCCAGGATTTCCGCCTTTTTCAGATAAGGATACATCTCGCTGAAATGCCCGGTCTCCAAGGCAAGGAACGCCAGGGCTGCGTTGGCGCAGAAGGTTTTCCCGGAGGGATCACCAGCCTCTTTTTTGAGAAGAGGTTCGG
>JBEPXR010000366.1:0-2581 GCA_041641775.1 Desulfobia sp.
CCTTCAGACCGATGTCCGGCCCGAATATCTCCGTTTTTTCATTTTCATGATTTATTCTGCAAGAGCGGCTTCCAAGCGGGACACCAGTTCCTCGACCGGAGCGTCGGTATCGATCTCGATTACCTCACCCTGCTCGGAGGGATAGGGATATTCAAAAAATATTTTCTGTTTTTCATAAATTTCATAATCGGCATCCGACACTGCGTCCGGATCTCCGGCTCTCCTGGCAAGCCTCCCCATGGTGGTTTCTTCATCGCACCGACAGAAAATGAAAAAACAACCTGCATTGAATCGCTCAGCCAGCTCAGAGGCATAAATCCGTTCCTGACGCTTGCCATAGGATGCATCCAGGACGACCGGTTTTCCCGAACCGAGTTCCGCTGCAGCATAATCGAGCAGGGCGTCATAGGTCTTCCTGGTAAACTCCGTGCTGTAAATCCCCTGCCCGAATTTGTCTCCGGCCCTGGTTACGGAGGATAGTCCGGCGATTTTCTTACGGACGATATCGGAGTTGTAATAGGCGATCCCCCTGCTTTCGGCAAAACTCCGGGCCAAGGTGCTTTTACCGCTGGCTATCAGCCCCATGAAAGCAAAGAGTTCAGGAGGCATATTCGGCTGCCAGCTTGAAATATTTTCCGGCTTTTTGCAAAGACTCGTTACGCATCTCTTCTTCAATCTCTGATGATTCGGCGGTCAGCAGGCCTATTTTCCCTCTAACCATCGCTCGGTAACATTTATAAAAATCGAGAACATCTCTTAGTGTGGTATCACCGCTTGCCTGGGCAAAAGCATCAATAAAATAATTACTGAACTCACGCAATCCCCAATAGTCAAGATCCATGGCCAGAAAAGCGACATCACTGGCGACATCTATTATCCGGAAATTTTCATTGAACTCAATACAGTCGAAAACATGGACTTTTTCCGCAATGCAGATATTTGCTGAATAAAGATCCCCATGGCAGTCCTTTATTCTGTCTTGGCTTCTTCGCTCAAAAAGCTCCTTGTTTCCGAGAAATCCATTCACGTATTCATGGATGCAGTCAAACTTCTCTCTGGTCAGAATTCCATTGCCGACAAAAGGCCGGACCTGCTCCAGGTTCTTTTCGACTCGGCTCCTTACGGCATCGCTGCTGCCGTAAGGCTGCAGACTGGAGTCGGAGGGCTGCTTTTCGTAGAAGGGCATGAGGGTGGTGACAATCCGGTCTATCATTGATTTATCAAACTGTCCTCTGGCCAGGAGACTGGTCATCATCTTCTCCTCGGGCATTCTCTTCATTTTAACGGCCCAGTCTATTACCCTGCCGATACCCTCTCCGAGAAAGAAGCCTCCTTCCTTCTCAGTGATATCGACCACTTCGAGATAGATATCAGGACATAGCCTGCGGTTTAAAACGAGTTCCTGTTCACAGTAATAGCGACGCTTGGCCAGGGTCGAGAAGTTCAGAAAACCGAAATCTACAGGCTTTTTGATCTTATATACCCTGCTATCGGTCAGCAGAATATAGGAAATATGGGTCTGGATAAGCTCGACATGGTGAACGGCGCCCTCCAGGCGGCCTGTCTCAAGAAGTACGGTTATGAATTCCGGTAGAGTGGAGTGCATGATGCGAGACCTCGATTTGTGCTGCCTCAGTTTTAACCATTATGATGAAAAAATACCAGACAACCGGAACCTCCGCCATCCGAAAGATTGTGGGGTGCTGAGATACGGCTTTCATGGCTTTGCGTTGACAGTCATCTTAGCAGTAATTAGAATTAAAGTATATTGTATTAATAGGCTTTAAGGCAGGTGGGGACCAACCTTGCATTTTCCTTTTCTAAGTTACTGAAACCATATAAATTTATTGACAATCAAACGCGGAGGCCTCAGCCGTTGGCTGAAAACAGGAATCGTTTCGGCATCATAATCGGGGGTTCGGGCCTGATTGGCGGCACCCTGGTTCATTATTTTACCAGGGATGTGGATGGATATGACATTCTGGCCCCGAACAGTAAAAAACTCAGTCTTCGGGAACCAGAAGATATCAAGGAGTACTTCCGCAGAAACCGTCCGGATTTTATCGTCAACTCGGCAATCGCCGCCATCGATTCAGATCCGCTCCTGGCCTTTGAAACCAATTATCTGGGCGGGGTTAACCTGGCCCGGGTTGCAGCTTCCCTTGAAATCCCCTATATCCATCTCTCCACAGCCGCCGTTCTGCCCAACAATGAAGATCTTAAGGAAAATGACCGCCTGCCCCTGCATTCGGGACTCTCCAACTATGCCAAATCGAAAATCATGGCTGAAATGACCCTTGAACATCTGCGGGAAACCGAAGGACTCGATTTTACCATCATCCGGCTGGCGGTGGTTTACGGAGAACACGATCATAAAATCCAGGGCTTCCACAGGATGCTCTTCTCCATCGCCGACCAGTCCATGCCGGTTATGCTGACCCGCTCCGGGGTCCGTCATTCTTATACCAGTGCCAGGAAACTTCCCTTCTTCATCCATCAGGTCATAGAAAACAGGGCGGAATTCAGCGGGGAAATTTACCATTTCGTGGACCCTAATCCGGTGGACCACAGTCAGTTGATA
>JBEPXR010000367.1:0-2552 GCA_041641775.1 Desulfobia sp.
TCACATCTCTTTATGTAGGAGTAGTCATCCTTGTAGAGCTGATAGACATTTTTGTACTTCTCTTGATCGAGCATTTCGCTCAGCCGCTCATCCAGGAGCCGGCAGACCATCTGTTCAACCTGTTTTCCGCCCTGTTCCCCGCTTTCGTAATTCAGATAAATCCGGCCCAGATCATAGACCTTGTCAACTTCCTGACTGTCCCAGTAATAGCGGATCAATTCCAGTCGGGCCTCCTGAATCAGTTCCCCGGAACTGCCTTGCTCCAGCACGGCTTCCCTGACCTGGACAAACTCTTTCGGATCTATCTCTTCTCCGGGCTTCGCCTTCTTCCGCTCTTCCTCCAGGACGGCCAGCCGGTAGCGGCTGAAACTGTGTATTCGATCACCCCGTTCGCTTGCCTTAAGGGCTCTCTCATAGAATCGGGAGGCGAACCCGCTCTTTCCCTCCTCGAGATAACTCTCTCCGATCCTGAACAACACCTCTTCACGATGACTGCCGGAGTGGAGGTTCAGATAGTGTTCAAGCCTCCTTCGCCCCTGCTCGGTCTGACCTGTCCGCAGATAGGCATCACCCATGATTCTGAGAATATCGGGTTCCTTCAAATAGAATGTGGGATCTCTCTTGAGGATCTTCAAAAAGGATCCCAGGGCATCGTGATACCTCTTGGCCCCGTAATACTCATAGCCATCTGCCAGTCTGCCGTAGTTCTCGTCGACGGCGCGTCCCAGTTCTCTGTAAATAGAGACAGCTTCCTCCACCCTTCCTGTTCTGTAAAGGGCACGGCTCTTCAGGATACTGGCTTCTTCAACTATATCGCGGTCTGGAAAACTCCGAATAATGATGCCGAAGTAAGGCACGGCCTCCCGAAAGTATCCCATTGCCATATAGGCCTTCCCCACCTCAAGATAAGCCATGGGAAGCAGTTCGGATTCAGGAAAGGCCACGGTGAATTCACGGTAGAGATCTTTTATCCTATCCCAGTCACTCTCTCTACCTGTGAGAACCAGATGCTTATGGAGCCTGGCTGCGTGCCAGAGGGCCTCCTCCGCTTTTCCCGAGTCAGGATAACGCTCATAAAAGAGCTTGAAAAGCGGCGCGGCTTCAACCTTATTGCCATCGCCCAGAAACCCTATGGCCCGATTCCATAATTTTACCTGTTCCCGGGTCTGCTGAACCCCACCGGTGCCGACCTCAGCGGAACCGGTTTGCCCGTTAAGAGCCATGGCATCAAATGGTGAGAGGCAGAGCAGGACGACAAGTCCCACGAAACACGCAGCCCTGATCTCCTGTTTTTTTATCCAACCTGGCAGCATTCTCATTTTTCTATCACAACTGTGGAGGCCCGGGCGGCTTCGCCGCCTTTCTTCTATCGCCTGTCCTCGATTCACTGTTCCCTGGTGCCGATACCGGCCCGCTTCATTTTTTCCAGGAGGGTCGTCCGGTTAACGTTCAGAAGCTTGGCGGCCCGGTTCTTCACCCAGCCGGTCTGCTCCAGGGCCCGGATAATAAGATTATTCTCGTACTGTGCCACCGCCTCCTGCAGCACAAAGCCGTTCTCAGGGATATCACTCCTCTCCGCCGGAACCTCCGGCTCGCCCTTTTCCCCTCTTTCCTTGATATGCTCGGGCAGGTCCTCCCCCCTGATACGCTTTCCGGGTGCCAGGATCACCATTCGTTCAATCATGTTCTCCAGCTCACGGACATTGCCCGGCCAGGGATAGCGCAGAAGTGAATCCATGGCCTTGTCGTCGACCCCCTCGATGTCCCGGCCCTTGGATTCATTAAACCGCTTTATGAAATGATCAACCAGGACCTTGATATCGCTGAGCCTGTCCCTCAGGGGGGGCACCACTATGGGGATGACGGTCAGCCGGTAGTAGAGGTCTTCCCGGAATTTTCCGGCTTTGACCTCTTCTTCCAGATTTCGATTGGTGGCTGCTATAACCCGGAAATCCGAACTTATGGTGCTCGTCCCGCCTATCCTTTCGAACTGCTTTTCCTGCAGGACCCTGAGGAGCTTGACCTGAAGCATGGGGCTCATGTCGCCTATTTCATCGAGAAAAACCGTCCCGCCATTGGCCATTTCGAAGCGTCCGGGCCTGCTCCGGTAGGCATTGGTAAAGGCCCCCTTCTCATGACCGAACAACTCGCTTTCGAGGAGTTCCGTCGGAATGGCCCCGCAGTTCACCGGGATGAACCTTCCCTTTACCCTGTCGCTGTTCAAGTGGAGAGCCTGGGCGATCAATTCCTTTCCAGTGCCCGACTCTCCCTGTATAAGGACGGTGGTATCAGTATTGCTGACTTTTTTAATCAGGGAAAAAAGCTCTTGCATGGCCGGACTGTCGCCGATTATTCTTGAATGCGAGGAAAAAGAGTCAGCCATGTCATACTCCCGGGCTTCCGGAAATTGAAATTTAGGAATTACCAATTATCTTTTTTAGTGGTATTACTTACAGGACGATTATATCGGAAGACGAAAGTGCCACGGCCTGTTCCTGTAATGCGGGATCTTCTTCGCACCCGAAATCCAGGATTCGCCTGGGGAGATACAG
>JBEPXR010000368.1:0-2530 GCA_041641775.1 Desulfobia sp.
AGAGCTGCAGCAGGCATGGCACAGGTTCATCTCTGCGCAGCAGACCGTGAGAGCCCTCGAGGAAGATGTTCTGCCTGCGGCTCGAGACGCTTACCAGTCGGTCAGGAAATCATACCAGGCCGGGGAAGCGGATATCCTGGCCCTCCATGATGCCCAGAGAACCTGGGTAAACATTCGCGAAAACAGAATTCAACTCCTCCACGAACTGGAGAACAGCAGGATCGATCTCGAGAGTCTTACCGGCAGCTGGCCAGGTAAATCAGCAAAACCAGAATCCATCAGTCATCAAAAGGAAGCCAGATGAAATACAAGCATATAATTCTCTGTATACTGTTCTTTGCCCTGCTTTTCACCGGGGGCATGGTAGCGGCCCTTGACCAGGACCCCGGTACTGCAGCCGGGCACACGGAAGGGAGTCATGTTCATGAAGATGAAAGGCATGATACCCACCGGGGGAATCACGATCAGGGCCACGACAATGACCATAATGCAGAAGGAGATAACGAACTGCACGATGACCATGCCGGTCACGGTCGTCATGATGATGAAGGGAAACAGGACCGGGAGACCGGTATTATCGAACTGACCCAGGCCCAGATAGAAGAGAGCGGCCTGACCATCAGCCGGGCTGTCTCCGGCAAAATCGATCAGATGATTTCTCTGGTAGGAGAAATCCGGGTTAACCAGGACAGGATGGTTCATCTTGTCCCACTGGTTTCAGGTGTAGTTCATTCTGTCAATGTTTCTCTGGGTGATGAAGTCCGGAAGGGACAAATTCTGGCCACACTGGACAGCCCGGAACTGGCGGAATTGAAGGCTGATTATCTCGAGAAGATTCGGGGACTCGAACTTGCCCGCCGCACCTTTGAGCGTAAAGAATACTTGAAAGGGGAGAATATTGCCAGCGAAGCAGACTGGCTCGAGGCCCAGGCTTCTTTCCATAATGCCGATACCCTGGCCCTCGCCGCGAGACGAAGACTTATGGCCCTGGGATTAAGTGAAGAGGAAATCACCGCCATTCCCGAGGCCAGGGATGAAGCTTTCAGCAGATACAAAATAATCGCTCCGATATCCGGCACCATCATTACCAGGCATATTACTATGGGTGAAAAAATCGACGGCGAAGAAGTTTTTACCATTGCCGATCTTTCCCGGGTCTGGGTAGACCTCCAGATTCCCGCCAATGATATCTGGCGGATCAGAGAAGGAGATACGGTGCAGATAAGCTCACCGGGGGGCAGAACTGCTCGAGGCGAACTGACCCTGGTCGGACCGGTTATTGATGAAGAGAGCCGTTCGGCTCTGGGGCGGGTCCTGCTGGCGAACCCGGAAGGCACCTGGAAGCCGGGACTGTTTGTAAACGGTCAGGTCATCGACAAAGAATCATCTTCCGCCGTAGTCGTTTCTTCTCATGCCATCCAGAATATTGAAGGAGAAAATGTGATTTTCGTCCCTTCCGGCCATGGCTACAAGCCGGTTGAGGTCACGCTCGGCAAAACCAGCCGGGATAAAACGGAAATACTCTCCGGTCTGAAAGCCGGAGCCCCCTATGTCGCTGAAGGGGCCTTTACCCTGAAAGCAGTCAAGGTAACCAGCGGAATCGGCAGCCATGCCGGTCACGGCCATTAGGGAGGTATTGACATGATAAATACATTGCTCGGATCCGCCCTGAAGGTGCCGGGACTGGTAATCGTCGCTCTTATGGCTGTTATCGGCACGGGTATCTATTCCTACCAGAACATGCCGGTCGATGCCTTCCCTGATATATCACCGGTCATGGTTCCTGTCTTCGCCGAGGGACACGGCATGGCCCCCGAAGAAATAGAACGCCTGATAACCTATCCCATCGAATCATCCATGAATGGTCTGCCTGACGTAAGACAGATCAAGTCCACCTCTGCCTTCGGCATGGCAGTCATATATATTTACTTTGAGGATGATGTCGATATCTATTTCGCCCGGCAACTGGTGGCCGAACGTCTGGCCGCCGCCTCCGCCGAACTGCCGGAAATGGATGAACCTCCGACGCTGGGGCCTATATCAACCGGCCTCGGGCAAATTTTTATTTATTATCTCAGCGCTGAGCCGGAAAAGGTCAGCACGGAAGGCAAAGATCTGTCCACCTGGCTCAGGGAACTGAACGACTGGGTAGTCAAATTTCAGCTCCAGACTGTACCGGGAGTAACCGATGTTCTCTCCATGGGCGGTCACGTCCTTCAATATCAGGTCCAGGTAGACGCAAACCTTCTGCATCAGTACAAGTTATCGATGGAGGAAATAGTCGAAGCGATCAATAAAAACAACCGGAATGTCGGTGGCCAGTTTCTTGTCATGGGATCTGAAGAACACCTGGTCCGGGGTGTGGGGCTGATTGAAAAACTTGAGGATCTCGGACGGATTCCGGTCAAGGAAGTGAGGGGAACCCCCGTGCTTCTGGAAGATGTTGCCAATATCGACTACGGCAAAGAAATCCGCCGCGGTGTAGTGACCAGAAACGGCTCCGGGGAAGTGGTTTCCGGGATTGTCATGA
>JBEPXR010000369.1:0-2520 GCA_041641775.1 Desulfobia sp.
TTCAAAGAAGCATTGCCATGAACAGGCACTGATATCCGGGAATTGTCGCCGGTCTGAACATAAATGTGATGGCTTCCGTTAATGCGTTTCCATTCCCAGCCCCGGGCTTCCAGAAGGCGGCAAAACCTTTTCCCACTGACCGCTTTCAAACCGCTATTTCCATTATCTTATCGTTTTCAGAGATAGCTAAATCTTGCGAGTCTACAGAAAGGCAGCCTTCAACGGCCTCATATAAGTTGCTCAGCAGTTCTTCAAAGGTGTCGCCCTGGGTGGCACATCCCGGGATGGATGGAACTTCGGCCCAGTAGCCGCCTTCTTCGGCTTCATGGATGACAACTTTCAATTTCATAACGCAACCTCGTGTTTTCCTGGCGAGCCAGGAGCAGGGGAAAGGAAATTTCATTATTTAAGGAGTACTATAAATTCTCTCTTAGAACTGTCAAGCTCAATAGCTTTAAGCTGTGGGCTTTTTGCTCTTTTTCAGCCATCCCCGCAGGTGCGGCCTGCGGGCGATTTTCCAGAAATCCGGGGTAAGAAGCACCACCACGGTATAGAGTTCCAGGCGTCCGGCCAGCATACAGAAGGCCAGGATCCATTTGACGGCATCGGGAAGGGAGCTGAAGTTACTAGCTGGCCCCACTCCGGCAAGACCCGGACCGATATTATTGAGGGTTGCGGTAACCGCGGTCACCCCGGTAACGAGGTCGAGGCCCAGGGCGGTTACCGCGATACTTGAGAGCAGCAGAAACATGGCATAAAGTCCGAAAAAACCCAGGATGGCGATCATGATTTCCTTGGGCACCTTCTGGTGGCCGAGTTTGATCGCGCCCACCGATTGGGGATGGACCAGGTTGCGGAGCTGGAGGCGGGCATACTTGAAGAAAAGAAGAACCCTGACGACCTTTATCCCGCCGCCGGTGGATCCGGCACATCCGCCGACAAACATGAGCAGCAGGAGAAGGAGCTTGCAGACCGGGGGCCACTGGTCAAAGTCGGCGGTGCCGAAACCGGTGGTAGTAATGATGGCTATGACCTGGAAAAGACTGTCCCGGAAGACATCGCCTGAGGCTTTCACCTGGTCGTCTGCCTGGTTGGCTGCCACGACAATGGCCAGGGCCAGAACGATCAGCAGGAGAAAGAAACGGAATTCCTCGTTTCTGAAATACACGGCCAGACTCCGGCTGGAGAGGGCCCGGTGATGAAGAGAGAAGTTGATGCCCGCCAGAAGCATGAAGACAATGACTGTGTAATGAATAAAGGAGGAACTGTAATATCCCACGCTTTCCGTGTGAGGTGAGAAGCCCCCGGTGGCCAGGGTGGCGAAGGCATGGCAGACGGCATTGAAAAAGGTCATGCCTCCCAGGAGCAGGAGGATAATTTCTACAGCGGTAAAGAGCAGATAGACACCCCAGAGAATTCTGGCGGTATCCTGGATCCGCGGAGCCAGTCGGTCTTTGGTGGGGCCCGGCATTTCCGCCTGAAAGAGCTGCATGCCTCCGACTCCGAGGAGCGGGAGGATGGCCAGGGTAAGGACAATGATTCCCATCCCTCCCAGCCAGTGGGTCAGGGCCCGCCAGAACAGGAGGCTTCGGGGAAGGATTTCCACCTGGGGAAGAATGGTGGAGCCGGTGGTGGTGAAACCGGACATCGCCTCGAAAAAACAGTCTACATAGGCGGGGAGGATGCCGCTGAAATAGAAGGGAAGCGAGCCCAGGAAGGCCAGGCCCAGCCAGCTCAGCACCACTACCGCAAAGCCGTCTCTGTAGCCCAGCTCCTGATGGGGTGGAAAAAGCGTCACCATTGCGCCTCCGACCAAACCGCCAATGATCGAACTGTAAAGAAATTCCCTTGTCATCCCGTCCTCAAAATAAAGACTGAACGGGATGGGAGTCAGAAGAGAAATTGACAGGATGATAAGGAGTTTGCCCAGTATATTTAAGACACCGCTGGTCTGCATGACGGAAAATGGGGAGAGTAATCGCACAAACCCGCAGTGGAGGGGGAGCCGGACGGGATAGGGGCGGGCAGCAGGGCCGGGTCAGTTGCCCTAAAGGTTTGCTTGACAAATATACTAAATAGTATCATTATAATCATCTTAATTTTTGAGAAACAATTCAGCAATTAGAATTAGAAAGAACCGGCAATGAAGCTTCCCCCACTGAAAATAGGGCCTTATACCGCCCCCGTGCCCCTGGTTCAGGGTGGCATGTCCATCAGGGTTTCAACTTCGGCCCTTTCCGCCCCCGTGGCCGAATGCGGCGGAATAGGGACCATCGGGGGCTCCTCGATCCCCGTAGACGAGCTCAAAGCTGACATTCGCAAGGCAAAGAGCATGACCAGCGGTATTATAGCGGTGAATATCATGTTCGCCATGAAAAATTTTTATAACCTGGTCATGGGGTCCATTGAGGCGGGGGCTGATATCATCGTTACCGGCGCCGGTTTTTCCCGGGATATTTTCAAGATCGGGGAAGAAACCGGAACCCCCATTGTCCCCATTGTCTCCTCTCCCGCGTTTGC